>JBMORB010000478.1:2997-5060 GCA_049320925.1 Thermodesulfobacteriota bacterium
TGATTTTCGTCGAGCACCAGACGCCCCCGTCTTCCCCGTCCCGGCCGGTTGCCCTGATTGCCACACCACGGTAACGCACAGCCGTTCCATAAAACGGAACGATAAACCGGTTTAAAAACATCCCCCCAAAACCATGCCGGTTTTTCAATAATCCGCTTTATCGTTCCACCCTATGAAACGGCAAGGCCCCATCCTGTTAAATTGATGTCCACCATCAAACGGACACTACAGGGGAAAAACGTGCCCTCAGAACAAAAAAAGTCATACCCGGCCCCTCAATAAAGGCCGGGCATTCAACTATATATAAGGCTTGCCCTTTGGAGGTTTGTTTGCCATATTAAGCAAAACAATCTCCTGAAACCAAACAGTGAAGCCGGCCTTTGTATGAAATGCTTTTATGACATAAGGATTTCACAAACGGCCAACAGCGAGGTCGTCAACAGAACATGAACAATCAATTCTTTGGGCAGCCTGTTTTAAACTCACCCTATACATATCCGGCCCGCCACTGGGGCTCCCTGAAAAATAGAATTTGGGGAAACACTGGAGTGATCCGTTCAAGAGGTGGGCTGCTGCATTGTCAGGATAAAGACTGCGGCATGAAGCAGAAGGTGCGGCTTTACGACTCTACCATCTGGCTGGCTCAGATGGCGAAACTGTTTGAGACGGCTTGTAGTGCTATCAGCAAACATCCTGTAGAGACCTTTGATTCTGATGAGTTGGGAAAAGATTTAGTATGTGCAAAATTTGCACATACTGCCGAAGAAAACTTTTATAGTTTAAGCGTTCATCAATGACGGGCATTAATCCCCCTAAGTTAACCGACTATGATCCTGTCAAAAGTGCAGAAGGCGCTCTTGACCCCCTTGGCTTATATGCCATTGCTGACAACTTGGCCATAAAGCTGGTTCCAGGCATTCGGGAACGGATGTCGCATCCGCGCTTTCTAACCGCCATTGCGGTCGGGGCGGCCATTAATCGGGATTTTGATGAAGAGGCTCTGGCTGCCGACGGACAGAGTGAACCTTATATGGTCTATGAGTGGCATGCTGTGGAAGGGCTTGTCCGGCAATGCGATGATGTTGGCCTTAGCGGGCTGCCCGGCATTCTGAAAACCAGAGACTGCATCAAACAGGGCCTGAAGCTATCAGCGCCAAGGTATCTTAAAACCGCATCTGTATTCGGGTTTCACGGAGTGTACCGTTTATTGGCAGGTAACCTGAATATTGTACGTGATGGCCTGCTTGGGGATAATGGTTACGAATTGCTTTCTATCTGGGAAAAAGAGCAACAGCTACCGGGATTTTCCAATGGTAATAATGGGACTGGCTTCAGCTACAAAACTCAAATTCAAAATGCAATTAAAGATGCCATTCAAAAAGGTCATATCGATCGAACTGCCACATGGCAGGGGTGGGCGTTTTTCGGTGATCACCTGTTTCCCAATAAGATACCAGAAAAGGAGCGGGCATTTCTTACCCTTATGCTATCAGCAAGCGCGGAGACCAGCAGGAATGAAGTGTTCCGATTCCTTGTCTCAAATAAAGGCCAGTCTTCTTTTAAAGAAAGCTGGTCCGAAAAGAGCTTTCATCAAGCGTTTTTCCCTGGTGCAACTGAAGAGACAAAAAGACTACTAAAAGCCATACAATCCTATGAGGCCTTTTCCCGATTACTTCAGGATGCTTTTGATGACTGTCTTGTGGCCATGACCAACAAACGCGCCCGTATTTATCCAAAAGAACTGTCTGAATTAAAGGGTTGCGTCGATGCAATAAAAAAAATTCCAGAGATCTTCAATGCGGTCGCCGACCAAATTGAACCCTATGGTCAGTTGGAGCGCTACCTAGTGAACTTCAATGCGTTTAGTGAAAAGACGAGTGCGATAGAATGGACGAATCAATTATTGGAACACCACATCAAGGTTCAACGCAACAAGCCCCCCAATGGCAAAAACCCCTGGTTTGACCGTTATGATGACGGTTCAGTCGTTATTCATGTTAGTTACCGGAGAGAGGAAGGCGGACGGCATGATGATTCTTATGTGCATATGTATCGCACAAACT
>JBMORB010000479.1:0-5039 GCA_049320925.1 Thermodesulfobacteriota bacterium
TGTTTCCGCTGCCAGATGTGCCCGGAAAGCCGGTGCCGGGTCTGCAAAAACCGTAAATCCGTCAATCAGATAATTGAAGGTTCCACACAGAACAACTCATCAGGAGGTGAAAGGTGAAACACACGGTTTCCAGAATACTGGCCGGTATCCTTGCGCTGGGGCTCGCGCTGCTGGTGCTTCCCGGGGCCTGGGCCCAGGATGAGGTTCATACCGTTACCGCCGAGGGCGTGGCCGTGATCGCCGACGGCAACATGGCCTCGGCCAGGGACGGCGCGGTGAATGACGCGCTGCGCCGGGCCGTGGAACAGGCCGTGGGATCCATGATCTCCGCGGAAACCGTTGCCGAAAACTACACGGTCTTAAGTGACCGGGTCTATGCCAGGACCGCCGGCTACGTGAAAAACTACCAGGTGCTGTCGGAGATGCCCGAGACCCAGCTTTACCGGGTCACGGTCAAGGCCGATGTTTCCCGGGCCGACCTCCAGAACGACCTCTCCGCCCTCGGCCTGCTCATGGCCCGGAAGAACATGCCCCGCGTCATGATCATGATCGCCGAACAGAATATCGGCCAGACCACCTACGCCTACTGGTGGGACCGCAGCATGTCCACCCAGACTGAAATGACCATCACGGAAAACACCCTGATGCAGAAGCTCACGGAAAAAGGGTTCAACGTGGTGGACCATGCCGTGGAAGGCAAGAGCGTCCAGCTGTCCAATGCCTATAAAATCGCCGACCTGACCAACGATTCCGTTCAGAAAATCGGCAGGCTCTACAACGCCGAGGTGGTGATCTACGGCAAAGCCTATGCCAAGCTGCGGGGATCGGTGCTGGGCACCTCCATGCTCTCCTCCATGGCCAACATCGCGCTTCGGGCCGTGAACACTGACAACGGCGCGGTTCTTGCCTCGGCCACGACCAATGCCGCGGCGGCCCATCCCGATGAAATGACCGCCGGCACCAATGCCCTGAAAAACGTCACCGAACAGGCGGCCGACCAGATCATCACCCAGATCGTGGAGCGGTGGAGCAGCGAGGTGAGCGGAGGCGGACTGATTCAGGTAACGGTGACCGGTGACGTGACCTACAGCCGGCTGGTGGGGCTGAAAGAGGCCGTCGCCTCCCAGGTCCGGGGCGTAAAGGCCATCCACCAGCGCAGTTTTGAAGGCCAGCAGGCGCTGCTGGACGTTCAGTTTGCCGGATCGGCCCATGACTTTGCCGATGGTGTTTCCCGGTCCGTTTTTAAAGGGTTTTCCGTCACCGTGGGCGTCGTCACCCAGAACAGCGTGAGCCTGAACATGACCGCCGACACCGGCACAAACTGATTAAAGGAACGCCATGAGACGTTTCTCCTTTCTTTTCGGACTGCTGGCATGGGCTGTCGCGTGGGCCGGGTGCATGATGCCAGTCCTGGTTCCCCCCAACCCCGGCAATCCGATAAAGACGGTTGCCGTGCTTCCCCTGGTCAATGAAACCACCGACGTGGGCGCCCCCGAGATGGTCCGCGAAAAAATGGCCGAGGCCATGACCCTGCGCCACTACGCCGTGCTGCCACTGGCCGACACCGACCGGATTCTTCGAGACCGCCTGGGCGTCACCCTGGGAGGGCAACTGGACACGGCCCCCCTTAAAGTGCTGCGCAAAGAGCTTCAGGTAGACGGCCTGGTTTACGGCACGCTCATGGATTTTTCCGAAAAAACCATCGGCATCTACAATGAAAAAAAGGTGCGGGCTAGATTCTCCCTGGTGGAAACCGCCACGGGCAGAACCGTCTGGCAGAACGGCATTGGCGTGAAGACCCAGGAAAGAATGGCCGGAGCCGCCGGCGCCATCGCCGACATTGCCTCCAATCTTAATGACAGCCGGGACAAGGATGTGCCATGGATTATTCTGGCCAGTCACACCGCCCAGGAAGAGGACGCGCGCAAGCTGTTTGCCATCAACATGGCGGTCAAACTGCTCTCCAAGGCCACCGGCACTCATTTGCTCTATGAGACCAGTGAAATGCTCAAACGGATTCTGGAGACCTTCCCGGCCGGACCGGGCGTGGCCGCCGCGTTTCCGGCTTTGGGAGCGGAGTCCGCGCTCCCGGTCATGCCCCCCTGCCCTGCCATCGGCCACATGGACCTGGGAAAGAAAAACTTTACCGCCGTCATGACGGTTGCATGGGAAAGCAAAACCGACGGCCGTTCCTTTTCATGGGAGGTGCCCATTGCCAAGGCCGGCCAGAAAATCCGCATGGACATGGATTACAGCAAGGCAACGGGCGCGGACATCCCGCCGGGTGCCATGGCGCCCATGATCATGATCTACCGGGGGGACCAGAAGGCATCCTACACCCTCTATCCGGATAAAAAGCAATACACCGTGTTTCCCGAAACCGAGGACAAGACCTTCAAAAAGCCACAGATGACCCTTGAAAAGGTCGGGACCGAAAAAATCGACGGTCACCCCTGCCACAAGTTCAAAATGCGCGTCACCCTTGAAGACGGAACGGTCCACGAGGGATTTCTGTGGAACGCCAAAGACCTGGGCGACATGACCATCAAGACACTGATGGAACAGCCGGAAGGGACCCACACCACGCTGTTGAAAAGCATCCGGTTAAAGACCCCGCCGGCCACCCTTTTTGATGTTCCCCCGGACTACACGCAAACCCAAGTTTTCGTGACACCGGCGGCCAACCAGCCTCCTGAAAAAAAATCCCGTAAAAACCCCCAAAAGGCGAAGGAGAAAAAATGAAACGCACATCATCTATCGTTGCAGTGGCCCTGCTGGCCCTGTGCCTTGCGGTCGCCGGATGCGGCCCGAAAATCTCAGGCGCGGTCAAGGACGATTCCTCCCGCACCGGCATAAAAGATGAACTGGCGCCCACGGGCAAATACACCGGCCCCAAGCTGAGGGTCGGCGTGGTCAACTTCCAGAACAAAACCCCGTCCCGGGTCCTGGGCATCGGCGAGGCGGCGGCCGACATTCTGGGCACCATTCTTCAGAAAACCGAGCGGTTCATCATCATTCCCCAGCAGGACATGGCCTCCATCCTGAACCAGCAGTCCATGGGGGCGTCGGGCGTTATCGACCCCACCACCGCGGCCCAGATGGGCAAAGTGCTGGGCCTTAACGCCATTGTCACCGGCGCCATCACGGCCTACTCCGAGGCTGAGGAGGGCGTGGACCTGCTCGTAACCCAGAAGAAAAAGCAGATCGCCAGGGTCACGGTGGATTACCGCATCGTGGACACCACCACCGGCATTCAGATCATGGCCGATTCGGGCCAGGGCGAGTATGCCAAAACCACGGGCAGGGTCCTGGGCCTGGGCTCAAAATCCACCTATGACACCGACCTGCGCGACGGAGCCCTTCGGGACGCCCTGACCAAGGCCATGGTCAACATGCTCAAGCAGCTGGAAGAGACCGACTGGAACGGCCGCATCGCCGATATTCAGGGCCAGAACGTTTACATCAACGCCGGCAAGAAAACCGGCCTCAAGGTCGGCGATATCCTGGTGGTCCAGGAACTGGGCGGCATGATCTATGATCCCCAGACACGGGTTCCCATCGGCCAGGCCCCGGGCAGGGTCAAAGGCGAACTGATGGTCACCGCCTTTTTCGGCAACGACGGCTCCGTGGCCATGATCCGTTCCGGCGCTGGGTTTAAAACCAACGACCTGGTGAAGTTGAAATAGTTTCGCCCCGCGGCGATACAGCACAAAACAAAAAACGCACCGGCCATGAAAATGCCGGTGCGTTTTTTGTTTTCATGAAATAACGGATCGGGTTATGCGGCAACCCGGGAACGCGGCACGGGCAGGCTGACGCTTCGCCCGTGGCACCCGCTGGCGCTCAAGGGGATCGGTGCCGATCGGTTTTGCCGCTGACGGCAATTCGATTTCGATTCCGATAGCGATCCCGATTTGGAGGGGATGGTAGCGGAAGCCTTCAGGCTTCCATGGAAAGATCGGCGATCGGTGTTGCCCGGCCGTGTGGCGACCTGACGCGCAGCGCAGGGGCTTGCGCCGCGTGAAGTCGCCGCTACGTTTGGTTTTCCACCGGCACGTCCCGGCCGGGCATCAATGGAAGGCATCCTCCGCCCGTTGCGGCGCAGCCGAACGCAAGCGGTTTTTTTGGAGAAAGCGGGCAGGCTGTCTGAGCCCGCCACAGGCGGGCGAGTTTCTGACCGCGCCGAAAAAAGCGCCTGCGCGAGGGCAGCCGAAGGCCAGGCCGCGGGGCGCGCTTCTTTTGGTACTTTTCCTGGCGCCAGGAAAAGTACACGCAAGCCACCCTACTCTTCCAGTACCGAGGCCATGGCCTTCCAGGGACAGTAGCCCACCAGTTCCACGTAGGCCCGGCCGTTGGCCGGTTCGCCGTACACGCCACAGCTTCCCTCCCAGTAGACGACATCGCGGTACCGGAACTCCTGGTCGGCCACGGTGGGAATCACGATCACGTCCAGGTTCCATGGTTTGGCCACGATGCGCCACGCCGACGGATAAACCGCGTCGTTGTGCGGGCTCTTCCACCTGGCCAGAACGGTGATATCGATATCGGACAGGGGCAGGCTCTCCTCCCGGCCCTGGGCGTCGATGCGGAAGGCGTGGCTGGCCGGGTCAACGGTGCCGTCCTTGAGACGGAGGGCGTAGAGCATGTACTCTGTGGAGTCCTCCATCTGAAGGGAGAACCAGTCCCACCCGGTGATCGCGGTGCTCCCCATGTGGCCGAACTCATGATCAAACCAGGCCAGGCCGGTGACGGGGATTTTTTTGCCCTCAAACGTCAGGGTGCCGGAAAGGTTCATCCGGGTATAAGACATGTAATAGTTGGCCCGGTTTTCGCCTTTGGGCACGATGCCGCCATTACCGTGAAGCACCGGCGGCTTGGCGGGCGTTGCCGTAAGGTCAATGGCGGTATCGCCGGTCTTTGCCAGAAGATGGTGGCTGTCCATGTCTCCCCAGGCTTTCCAGTCCTCGTAGGCCACTTCGTAACGGTCGGTCCGGGCATAGGTATCTTTCGTGCGGTACCACAGCCTGCCTTTATGGACA
>JBMORB010000480.1:0-5029 GCA_049320925.1 Thermodesulfobacteriota bacterium
CGGCCGGCGGCGGTCTCTTCATCCACCATCACGTCGGAGACGATAAAGATCGACCGCAGTTCGTCGCCGTGGGAACGGAGCAGTTTTGCCAGGCTCCTCTCAGCGATAATGATGACCCGGGCGTCCAGGGGGTGACCGATCTGCTTTTTCGCCCGGGCCTCTTCAAGGGCCTTGGTCACTTCACCCCGAACATACAGGATCCGCTCCCACCGCTGGGCCAGCTGGGGGTCGTTCCACCGGGGATCGGCCTCGGGCATGGACGCCATGTGAATGCTGGCCTCCCGGTTTTCCGCCGGCAGAAATTTCCATACCTCCTCGGCGGTAAAGGGCAGAATGGGGGCCATGAGCCGGGCGATGCCGCTGACCAGCGTGTGCATGACGGTCTGGGCGCTTCTGCGCTCCGGCGAGGCGGCCTGGCTGGTGTAGAGCCGGTCCTTGATGATGTCCAGGTAAAAGGCCGACAGGTCCAGGGTGCAGTAGTTGTAAAGCCGGTGATAAACGCTGTGGAACTCGTAGGTGTCGTAGGCGGCCCGCAGCCTTTCCGCCAGCTTGCCGAAAGTATAAAGGGCGAACCGGTCGATCTCCGGCATGTCGTTGTATTTGACGCCGTCTTTTCCCGGCGAAAAATCGTATAGGTTGGCCAGCATGAACCGGCAGGTGTTGCGGATTTTCTTGTACGCCTCGCTGAGCTGGTTGACGATGTTGTCCGAGATGCGGATGTCTTCCTTGTAGTCCGACGCCGCCACCCAGAGGCGCAGGATCTCGGCGCCGTACTTGTTGATGATGGCTTCCGGGGCGATGACGTTGCCCATGGATTTGGACATCTTCTTGCCGTTGCCGTCCACCACAAACCCGTGGGTCAGCACCGATTTGTAAGGGGCACGGCCCCTTGTGCCCACGGCCGTGAGCAGGGAGCTGTGAAACCAGCCCCGGTGCTGGTCGCTGCCTTCCAGATAGAGGTCGGCCGGCCATGCCAGGGCCTCGCGCCGTTCCAGCACCGCCGCGTGGCTGACGCCGGAATCGAACCACACGTCCAGAATATCGGTCTCCTTGACCAGATTATTCCCGCCGCAGGAAGGACAGCCGGCCCCGTCGCCCAGAATATCCCTGATCTCCAGGTTAAACCAGACGTCGGCGCCCCGGGCCTTGAAAAGCTCATAGATGCGGTCGCGGATCGTCTCGTTCATGATCACGGCGCCGCAGTCCCTGCAGAAAACCACGCAGATGGGAACGCCCCAGGAGCGCTGCCGGGAGACGCACCAGTCAGGCCGGTTGGCGATCATGTTGTAAATCCGTTCCCGGCCCCAGGAGGGAATCCAGGTCACGGCGTCGATCTCTTTTAGCGATTTTTCGCGCAGGCCGGTTTTTTCCATGGAGATGAACCACTGGGGCGTGGCCCGGAAGATCACCGGCCTTTTGCACCGCCAGCAGTGGGGATAAGAGTGGCCGATTTTCTTTTTCGCGATCAGGGAACCGTTGGCCTCCATGGCGGCGATGATGGCCGCGTCGGCGTCGAACACGAACTGGCCCGCGAACTGCTTCACGTCGGCCGTGAACCGGCCATTGTCGTCCACCGGTGAATAGATGTCCAGGCCGTAGGAAAGGGCCGCCTCGTAGTCTTCGGCGCCGTGGCCGGGCGCCGTGTGCACGCAGCCGGTGCCGGCCTCCAGCGTGACATGGGTCGCGTTGATGATCAAAGCGTCCCGGTCATAGAAGGGATGGCGCACTTTTGCCTTGTCCAGCAGGGTGCCGGGAAAGCTCTTGAGTGCCCTGTATTCGGACACGCCGAAGATTTTCATGCAGGATTCCACCAGCTCGGCGGCCAGGATCAGGACGCCGTGTTCTTTTGTTTCGATGGCCGCGTATTCAAGCTCCGGGTGCAGGGCCACGGCCAGGTTGGCCGGCAGGGTCCAGGGCGTGGTGGTCCAGATGACCACGGCCGCCGGCTTGCCCGCGATCGGGGGAATCCGGCGTGACACGTCTTCCGTGACCGGAAACCGGACAAACACCGAAGGGGAAGTCTCTTCCGCGTACTCGATTTCCGCTTCGGCCAGGGCCGTGTTGCAGCTGCAGCACCAGTAGATGGGCTTCTTGTGGCGGAACAGGCCCTTGTTGATGGCAAAATCACAGCACTCTTTTGCGATGATGGCCTCGTACTCGAAATTCATGGTCAGGTAGGGATTGTCCCACTCGCCCATCACGCCCAGGCGCTTGAACCCGTCCCGCTGAATGGACACGAACTTCTCGGCGTATTTTCGGCAGATGCCCCGCTTTTCCAGCAGCGACACCTCTTTTTTCCTGGGCCCCAGCTCCTTGTCCACGTTGTGCTCGATGGGCAGTCCGTGGCAGTCCCAGCCGGGAATGTAATCCACGCGGAACCCGCTCATTCTTTTGCTGCGGGTCACGATGTCCTTCAGTATCTTGTTGAGGGCCGTGCCGATGTGAATGTGGCCGTTGGCATAGGGCGGGCCGTCGTGAAGAACGAACTTCTTTTTGCCCCGGCAGGCCTCCTGAATGGTCTCGTAAAGACGGGCCTCTTCCCATGCCTTGAGCTGGGCCGGTTCGCGCTGAACCAGGGAGGCCTTCATGGGGAAATCGGTGAAGGGCAGGTTTAACGTCTTTTTATAGTCCATGGTGTGTCATCCTCCGTCGCACGCGCGTTCGGGCGCATGAAATATCAACGGATAGTATCGCTTCATCTCGCTGTTTGTAAAGGGAAAAACTTGCTGAAAACCATTATTGTTTGAAAACGATTGATAAAGTTATTGAAGGAGACAATAAATCCTTTTATCCAGATCGAAATCGCTATCGGAATCGGAATCGGGATCGAAAACCGTGCGTTATTCGCAGGGATATCCGCAATAACCTTTGGAAATGCAGCGGCGGCCTTCAGGCCGCCGGTGACCGCGCATCCTCATCGTCCGGCGGTAAAATGTATAAAATCAATTTTATACTGGATCCCGGCTCACGTTCCGCTTCGCTCCACTGGCCGGGATGACGAGTTGTGGGACAGCCTGTGAAGCCTTCCGCTGCACAGACGATCCATACCTGGTCGTAACGTTCCGCAGCTCGCATCTTTTGCATGAAACAATTTGCGGCGGAAGCCGGACTATGCGGCAATGGACGGCCGTTTTTTGAGTATGATCAGAACGCGTTTTGCCTCCGCCACCGGGAGCGAATAGGCATGGACATGAAGGTCAAACACGTCGGATGCCGTCGCCGGCTTTCCGGAAGGGAGTTTGATCGTTGATTGCCGAAGGGCATCCAGCTCCTTTTTATAGCCGCTTCCTTTCATGGCAATGAGCTGCCCGCTTGGACCGGCCAGGGGCAGGGCCGCGGCCACAAACGCGGTCAGGGAGGCAAACGCCCGGCAGATGACGGTGTCAAAGGCCGGGGTTTCCGGAGGACGGGGCACCTGCTCGACGCGCCGGTGAAGGATGGTGACGGATTCAAGGGAAAGCAGCCGGACCACCTGCCCAAGAAACGTCACCCGTTTGATCGAAGACTCCACCAGGGTCAGCGCGATGGAGGGGACCAAGACCTTGAGGGGAATGCCCGGAAACCCGGCTCCGGTGCCGATGTCCAGAAGCGATCCGCCCGGGTCGATAAACGGTGCCGGCACCATGGCGTCCAGAAAGTGTTTGATGGCTGATTCGGCGGGGTCGGTGATGGCCGTGAGATTGACGGTTTTGTTCCACCGGGCCAGTTCCCGGGCGTGAATGGAGAACTGTTCCAGTTGCCGGTCGGTGACATCAATCCCCATGGTCCGGGCGTTTTCCGCCAGAAACCGGCGCCACTGTTCCGAACCGCACGGTTCATGGGGCGGGGAGGGGCACATCACTCAAAATCCATCATCACCAGGACTTCGTTGCCGCTGCGGGTCAGCACGGCATTCTTGTAACGTTTTTTAAAGATATGGAGCATGGCCGTGTTTTCGGCAAGCACCGTGGCGCTGAACCGTTTGTAGTTGTTTTCTCTGGCTATTTTTTCAAGCGTTTCAAGAAGATAGGATGTGATGCCCATATTCTGGAAATCCTCTCTCACCACAAAGGCCACTTCGGCGGTGTCCATGGAGTCGGACTGGGCATAGGAGCCGATGGCCATGAATTCCTTGCGGCCCTTGTCCCGCACCAGGCCGATGATGGACATGTTTTTCCGGTAGTCCACCACGGCCCACTGTTTCTGCAGCATCTCGTGGGAGAAGATGCGTTTCTTATGGAAAAACCGGTAGTAGATGGTTTCCTTTTTGAGAGAGTAATAGAAGTTCCGGTAGGAAAACTCGTCCGACGGCAGCAGAGGCCGGAATTCCACCTCCCGGCCGTCCTTGAGAATGAGGGTGCTCTTGTATTTTTCCAGAAACAGCAGGTCTTCCTGGGCCGGGGTCAGCTGGTCCGGGAAAATGTAGTGGTGCTTCTTGGCCACTTCGACCAATGCTTCCCGGAATTTGGGGTGGGCGATCTGTGCCAGCTCAATGGTGCGCTGGTAGATGCTCTTGCCGTGAAGCTCGGCGATTCCGTACTCCGTGACCACGAAATGAATGTCGCCGCGGGTGGTGGCCACGCCCGCGCCTTCGCTTAAGTGGGAAACGATACGGGAGACCGCCCCGTTCTGGGCCGTGGAAGGCAGGGCGATAATGGAAAAACCGCCCTTGGACATGGCGCTGCCCCGCAGAAAATCGACCTGGTCGCCGATGCCGCTGTAGAACAGGTATCCCACGGAGTCGGAACAGACCTGGCCGGTGAGGTCCACTTCAAGAGCCG
The DNA here is from genome assembly GCA_049320925.1 of Thermodesulfobacteriota bacterium. Classification (GTDB taxonomy): domain Bacteria; phylum Desulfobacterota; class Desulfobacteria; order Desulfobacterales; family Desulfosudaceae; genus Desulfosudis. The sequence goes on from JBMORB010000480.1 coordinate 4,761, forward strand.
AGCTGATGGAAACCAGCCGGTCGTTGCGGGCGATCACGATCTCCTCGCCCTCGCTCGCGCGCTGGACGAGCTCGGAGAAGCGGGCCTTGGCCTCGTGAATGTTCAGCGCCTTCATGCGAGACAATGAACGCACGTGACTCGGTGGGTCAACCCGGCGCCGGCTCCTCCGCCAGCTCGGGCAGCCCGATCTCGCGCAGGTGGACCGGATCCGCGCTCCCGGTCGCCGGATCCCACCGCATCGACGTGAAGTACTGCCGGCACCAGCCCTC
>JBMORB010000481.1:0-5019 GCA_049320925.1 Thermodesulfobacteriota bacterium
GATTGAGGGCGGTTGATGGGGGCGTCATGTTGAAGCGCATAAAAGCACTGTTTGCAAGGAAGAGCGGACCCGCCGCCGACCCGGCCGGCATGATGAACGTTTTCCGCAAAAAATATGTCAATTTCAAAATTCTGCTCGAATCGAACGCCGAGCTGTTGAAGATTCTTTCCGGAATGGAGGAAAAGCTCACCGGCCAGTATGTGTTCGGCATGTCCTACATCCGGTCCGAGATGGTGCGGGTCATCTATTACGCCGTCCGGATGGTCAAGAGTTTTGAGGACCTGACCGGGCGTAAATACCCGGAGCTGCACGCGACGCTGGGCAGCATCCAGGCGGCCGTCAACCAGGAACTGGAGCTGAAAAACGTTCCGCGGGTGCCGGATATAGTTCTTCCCTACACGCGCATCACCCACGACATGGTGGATTATGTGGGCGGCAAGAACGCCAATCTCGGGGAGGTGAAAAGCCGCTGTCATCTTCCCGTCCCACGGGGATTTGCCATCACCACCACCGCTTTTGACGAACTGATCGAGTACAACGACATTCTGGATGAAATCCGAAAGCTCAAGATGGAAATAGCGGAAGACGACCCCCATTCCCTGATGCGGGTCAGCCAGGAGATTCAGCGGCTGTTTCTAGACGCCGAGGTGCCAAAGGCGGTGGAAACGGCCATTTTCAAAGCCTATGAGAAGGAGATCAGCGCGGACCGGACGGTTCCCGTGGCTCTTCGAAGCAGCGCCATCGGCGAAGACAGCGAGCTTTCTTACGCGGGCCAGTACCAGAGTTTTCTCAATGTTCCCTTCAATGACCTGATGCAGAAATACAAGGAGGTCGCGGCCAGCCTGTTCACGCCCCGGGCCGTCTCCTACCGGCTGCACATGGGGATCCCCTTTGAAGCGGCGGCCATGAGCGTGGCCTGCCTTGAAATGATCCAGGCCCGGGCCGGGGGCGTCGTGTATACCCGTCATCCCTTTCACCTGATGCAGGACGATATTATCATCAACGCCACCTGGGGCCTGGGCTCTTACGTGGTGGACGGGGTCGTGGTGCCGGACGCGTTCACGGTGTCCAAAACCGATCCGCCGGTCCTGCTGGAGAAGAAAATTCATCCCAAGGCCGTTGGTCTGATGCCCCGTCCGGACGGCTATCTGATGGAAACCCCCATCAGCGCGGACATGCAGCAGGCGCCGTGCCTGACCGACGACCAGGCCCTTCGACTGGCGGCCTACGCCAGAAAGCTGGAAGAACACTTCAAGGGACCCCAGGACATCGAATGGGTACTGGATCGGGAAGACCGCCTGATCCTCCTTCAGAGCCGGCCCCTGCTGCTGGACCGTGGGAAAGAGCCTGCCGTCACCCGTCGCCTGGATCAATACCCCATTCTGATCGAAAGCGGGGACGTGGCCAGCCCCGGGGTGGGATACGGACCGGTCCATGTGATCCGCGCCGAAGAGGACCTGCTTTCCTTTCCCGACGGCGGTGTACTGGTGGCGGCCAACTCCTCCCCCGGATATGTCATAGCGATGCCCAGGGCCAGGGCCATTGTCACCAACCTGGGAAGCATCACCGGGCACATGGCCTCGCTGGCCAGAGAGTACAAGATCCCCGCGCTGCTGAACACGAAAACCGCCACTCAGTCGCTCCGGCCAGGGGAAATGGTCACCGTCGACGCCTTCGGGGCAAGAGTGTATGCCGGAAAGGTCGGCGAGATTCTGGACATGCAGTGGCAGCGAGGGGCTTTCATGAAGGATACGCCGGTGTATCAGACGTTTCAGAAGCTGGCCCGGCATGTCGTCCCCCTTCACCTGAAGAATCCCAGGTCCCGGAAATTTACCGCCGGAAACTGCAAAACCATTCACGACATCATGCGATACACCCACGAACTGTCCTATGGAGAGATATTTCATATCAGCGATTTCACTTCGGATCACGGTCATATTTCCGTCAAGCTGGCCGCGCCCCTGCCCATTGATCTTTATGTGATCGACCTGGGCGGCGGCCTGACCGTCGAGGGAAAGGCGCGGCGGATCACCATGGAACAGGTGGCGTCGATCCCCTTCAAGGCGCTTCTGGCGGGCATGCTTCACAGTGACCTGAAGCCCTTTGAGCCCCGGCCCATCAATGTGGGGGGGTTCCTTTCCGTTATCAGCCAGCAGATGCTGGCGCCCCCGAACCCCGTTGTTGAGCGCTTTGGCGACCGGAGTTACGCGATTGTCTCGGACAAGTACATGAATTTCAGCTCCCGCGTGGGGTATCATTACAGTATTCTTGATACCTATTGCGGCCAGACGAGCATGAAGAATTACATCAATTTTCAGTTCAAGGGGGGGGCCGCCGACGGCCTCCGGCGGAACCGGCGGGCCCGGCTGATCCGCAACATTCTGGAGGCGAAAGATTTCCTGGTGGAAGTGCAGGGGGACAGGGTCGCCGCGCGGTTCAACAAACAGGCCATGGATCTGGTCATCGAAAAGCTGGATATCCTGGGAAGGCTTCTTATCTTCACGCGGCAGATGGACATGCTGATGAACACGGAGCAGAGCGTGGACGATCTGTCGAAACGGTTTTTAAGCGGCTGTTACGATCTGGAAGGCCCCGGGCCGGGCTGACGGACCTTGTCCTTTTCCCGTTTCTGGTCAAAGGCCCCGGATATTTTCAGCAGGATCTCATCCATGGCGCTGGGCTTGAGAAGATAGTCATAGGCCCCGCATTCCACGATTTCAACGGCCGTTTCCAGGGAGGCGTGGCCGGACAGCACCACCACCTCGGCGGTGATTCCCCGCCGCCGCATCTCCTTCATCACACCGATGCCGCTGATGCCGGGCATTTTCACGTCCAGCAACACCACGTCGTAGGGCTTGCGGACAAGTTCCTCAACCGCCGCCTCGCCGCTGTTTACCGCGTGCGCCGGAATGTGCCGCGCGCCCAGAATTTTCAGCATGGACCGGCACAGCGCCTCATCGTCGTCGACGATAAGCACTTCCGGCTTTTCCTGTGGGAACAGATCCTTCACTGAAAAATCCTTTTTATATCCGATAAAATAAATATCAGACCGGATCATGGGGCGCAAGCGGCAATTGAAAGGGCAGTGGCCGATGGTGAATCCGGATATCTAAAAGGGAGCGGTCGGCTTTTTAAGCCGGCGGCCTAATTTTCTATTTGAATTCAGGTCGAAATCAATATCGATATGAAGACGGAAAGTAAAACAAAAGCGTCAATCGATTCCTGGCCCGATACCGATTCCGATGCAGAGAGAATCATACAGGTGTTAGCTGGAAATGAAAAAACTGCCTTGTGACAACGACGGGCCGGCCGGTTAATTATATTGAATAAACGCTCATATTTTAGTAGTTATGGGTGAAAAACCGGTCACAAGGAGTGCGCCAATGAGCTCACGAGACGAGCAGGTATTGCGGGCGGCCAAGGAAGTGGTGATAAAATTCATTGAAATCGGCAGAATTTCTCCAGCCACTTTTTCCGAATCCTTCAAGCAGATATATGACACCATCGACACCACCGTCCGGCAGCCCCAGGAGGCTGAGCCGTCGTCCAAAAAGAAAAAATCATGACAGGCGGCCCGGCGTGTTCGCGGATGGTTTCATGAAGATTTTGCTCTGGTGCGCCGTCGCTTTTTTTGCGTGGGCCGCGGCGGTTCCGGCCGGGGCCGGCCAGGGCGATCTTTTCACCCTGGACCCGGAAACCCCCTGGCAGATCGAAGCCGACGCCATCACTTACGACAAGACGGCCCAGGTCTACGTGGCCGTGGGCGACGTGGTGATCACCAAGGAGGGCAAGCGGCTTTCCGCTGACTGCGTGCGGTTCGACCAGAACGGCCAGCGCCTTTTTGCCGACGGAAACGTGACCATGTCCGCGGGTTCCGATATTCTCACCGGAAACCACATGGATATGGACATGGCCGCGGAAACCGGCACCATCTCCGGCGGCACGCTGTTTCTGGCCGACCGCCATTTTTACATTATCGGAGATACCATTCGAAAGACCGGGCCGGACACCTACACCGCCGACCGGGTGAGCTTTTCCTCCTGCGAACCCGGCAGCCCGGACTGGCAGATCACCGGCCGGGACCTGAACCTGACCGTGGAAGGTTATGGCTCCCTGCATCACGCCGCCTTCTGGGCCGGGCCGGCGCCCCTGGTGTATACGCCCTACCTTTTTTTCCCGGTCAAGATCAGGCGCCAGACCGGCTTTCTGGTGCCCCAGGTGCAGTACTCTGAAAGAAAGTGGGAGGAGATCATTCAGCCCTTTTTCTGGGTGATCAGCGACAGCGCGGACATGACCTTTTATGCCCACCACATGGGCCGGCGCGGCGAAAAGCTGGGGTTCGAGTACCGCCAGGTGTTTGACGCGGCCTCTAAAACCACGGCCATGTTCGACTTTATGGAAGACCGGAAAGTCAACACGGTGGCCGGTGATGAATACGGTTATGACCACGACAGATGGCTCCGGCCCAACACCGACCGTTACTGGTTTCGCATGAAGCAGGACAACCTGCTGGGGGCCGGGGTGCTGGCCAAGCTGGACATTGATTTTGTCAGCGACCAGGACTACCTGCTGGAGTTTGAGGACGGGTATACCGGGTTTGACGCGGCGGACCGCTATTTCGCGGAAACCTTCGGCCGGGACCTGGACGACGCCGACGACCCGGTGCGGACCAATATTTTCAATCTGCAGAAAAGCTGGGCCCGGCACAGCCTGAACACCAGCTTCCGATGGGAGGACGACGTCATCAAGCGACGGTGGGACCTGGAAGACGACACGGTTCAGCGGCTGCCGGTGGTCTCCTTTGACGCCACCAAGCAGAAGATCGGCGTCACCCCGTTTTTTTACGAACTCAACAGCGAGTATCTTTATGGATATACAGAGGACTCCCTGCGGGGCCACCGGGCCGACATGCATCCCCGCATCGCGCTTCCCGGCCGTTTTAAGAACTTTTTTTCGTTTGAACCATCCCTGGGCCTGCGCGAAACCGTCTGGCAGGTGGAGCGATACGGCGAAGAAAGC
>JBMORB010000482.1:0-5015 GCA_049320925.1 Thermodesulfobacteriota bacterium
CGACCCGGCCATGGTCAGGCTGGCAAAGGAGATGGCGGAATCCGGCAAGGTCGTGGCGGCCATCTGCCACGGCGGCCTGCTGCTGGCCGCGGCCGGGGTACTCGCGGGCCGCACGGTCACCGGCTTTAGCGCCATCCGCAAGGAGCTGCTCGAGGCCGGCGCCACCTTTCTGGATCAGGAGGTGGTGATCGACGGCAACTGCATCACCAGCCGCCGGCCGGACGATCTGCCCGCCTTCCTGCGCGCGATCATCAAGAGACTTGCCGGGTAACAGTCACGGCATAAAAAAACCGCCGGCAGGAGAAAAACTCCCACCGGCGGCGGAAAATTCCGGTTGCCGGCAGAGGTCATTTGCCCTGCATGGTCATCTCCTGCTGCTCCATCATGCCCTGCATCATCTCCTGCATCATCTGCATCTTCTTTTCCATCATCTCCATGGACATGCCGCTCTTGCCGTCCATCATCATGCCACCCTTCATCATGCCCTTGCCGCCCATCATACCCATGCCCATCATCGATTTCATGCCCTGCCGCATCTCGGCCATGTGCTCCTGACGGAGCTTCATCCGTTCGGCCGGGGTCTTCGCCTCCATCATCTTCTTGCGCATCCCCTGCATGCGCTGCATGCGGGCGTCCATATCCTGCATCATCTTGGCCTGATCCTGGGGCGCCTTGTCAGCCACCGCGGCCTGCGCAGGCGCCTTGGCCGCAGCGCCGTTCTTGGCCGCGTCATGATGTTCATCGACTGCATAGGCGGGGGTTACGGCGAATGCCAACAGCAAAGCGGTTCCGATCATCATCTTTTTCATTGCCCTCTCCTTACTTTTTTTGATTACCATGCCTGAAAATCGGCCTTTCCAGGCCTCCTCGGGTCTCGAAACCATCACTACTCCCTCCCTCCCCAGAGAAAAAACGCCGGGGTGGCTCTTCTGTACCGTTCATATTCCTCGCCGAACTCCTGCACCGCCGCCGCCTCCTCACTCCTGGCCAGCCGGACGTACATCCAGACCAGCACCGGGAACATGGCCAGGGTCAGCAGGGTCGGCCATTGCAGCAGAAAGCCGACCATGATCAGCAGAAAGGCGACGTACTGCGGGTGGCGAATGCGGGCATAGGGGCCCGTGGTGGCGAGGCGGTGCTCCTGCTGGGCCTGGTAAAGCACTTTCCACGCCGCGGCCAGCAGAAAGAAGCCGGCAAAGATGACGACGTTGCTCATGAGATGGATGGGGTTGGTATGGGGGTCGCCCTTGAACCCCAGCAGGGTGTACCAGAGGTGGCCGGCGTCGTGGGAAAGGGGATCGATGCCGGGATAGCGGCGGGCCAGCCAGCCGGAGAGGAAATAGATGGTGAGCGGAATGCCGTACATCTCGGTGAAGAGCGCGACGATGAAGGCGGCAAAGGCGCCGAAGGAGCGCCAGTCGCGGCTGGTTTTCGGTTTGGTGAAACTGAAGGCGAAGATGATGAAGACCGCGGAATTGATGACCACCAGCGGCCACAGGCCATAGGCCGGAATCTCTTGTTCCATGGATTTCTCCCCTGTGCTTTTATTCTTTCCGCTCGTGGCCGTGGTGGCCGTGGCTCTTTTCATGGCCCTCATGGCCGTGGCCACCGCCGTGCATGAAGATGTGCATCAGCGGGCAGAGCAGCAGGAGCAGATAGGGCAAGGAGCCCAGGATATGGGCTTCATGCTCCGCGTAAAAACCCAGGAGGTGGGCCTTGTGTTCCGTGAGCAGGAAGAATCCCGCGATCAGGGCAAAGACCCAGAAGGCAATCCATATTTTCCGTGTATTTGTCGATTCACGCATGGTTCTCCTCTCCTTCTTCGTGGAGTAAGTTCGCCGCTCACAAGGTTACCCGCCGCAACCGGAGGGCATTGCCCACCACCGACACCGAACTGAAACTCATGGCCAACGCCGCGATCACGGGACTGAGCAGCATACCGAAGGACGGGAAGAAGACGCCGGCGGCGATGGGCACGCCCAGCACATTGTAGACAAAGGCAAAAAAGAGGTTCTGTTTGATGTTCGCCATGGTGGCGCGGGAGAGCCTTCTGGCCCGGACGATGCCGGTGAGATCGCCCTTCACCAGGGTCACCCCCGCCGACTCCATGGCCACGTCGGTGCCGGTGCCCATGGCAATGCCCACCTGAGCCTGGGCCAGGGCCGGGGCGTCGTTGATGCCGTCGCCGGCCATGGCCACCACCTTGCCGCCCTCCTGAAAACGCTTCACAATGGCCGCCTTTTCCTCGGGCAACACTTCGGCCACCACCTCGTCGATCTTGAGTTGCCGGGCCACGGCCTCGGCGGAGACCTTGTTGTCGCCGGTGAGCATGACCAGGCGGACCCCTTCGTCGTGGAGCTGTCGCACCGCTTCGGCCGTGGTCGTCTTGATCGGGTCGGCAACGGCCAGCAGGCCGGCGATCTTGCCAGCCACCGCGAGAAACATCACTGTCCGGCCTTCGGTTCGCATGTTCTCCGCCCTTGCCGCCAACTCGCCGGGAGCGACGGAGAAATCCTCCAGCAGCTTGCCATTGCCCAGCAGCACCTGTCGGCCGCCCACGGTGCCCGAAACGCCCTTGCCGGTGTGCGACGTAAAATCCGCCACAGCGGCCAGCGCCACTTCTTTCGCTGCCGCCCCCAGGACAATGGCCGCGGCCAGCGGATGCTCGCTGCCCTTCTCCAGGGTCGCGGCCAAGGCGAGCAGCGGTTCCGCCTGAAAACCGGGCGCCGGCACCACATCCACCAGTTTGGGCTTTCCCTCGGTGAGCGTGCCGGTCTTGTCCACCACCACGGTATCGACCTTGCGCAGGGTCTCGATGGCCTCGGCGTTCTTGAACAGCACTCCCATGGTGGCGCCCTTGCCGGTGGCCACCATGATCGACATCGGCGTGGCCAGCCCCAGGGCACAGGGACAGGCGATGATCAACACCGAGACCGCCACGATCACCGCATAGGCCAGCCGCGGTTCCGGCCCCAGGAAATACCAGACGGCGAAAGAGGCCACGGCAATGGCGATCACGATGGGCACGAAGTAGCCCGCCACCACATCGGCCAGCTTCTGGATCGGCGCGCGGCTGCGCTGCGCCTCGGCCACCATGTGGATGATCCGGGCCAGCATGGTGTCGCTGCCCACCCGTTCCGCCTGCATGATGAGGGAACCGGTGGTGTTGACCGTGGCGCCGATCACCTTGTCCCCGGCCTTTTTGCTCACCGGCAGCGGCTCGCCGGAGATCATCGATTCGTCCACGTTGCTCGCCCCTTCCAGTACCACGCCATCCACCGGCACCTTTTCGCCTGGCCGGATGCGAAGCCGGTCGCCAACCTGGACATGTTCGAGCGGAACGTCGCTCTCGCTGTCATCGGCCTGCACCTTTCTGGCGGTTTTCGGCGCCAGGCCGAGCAGCGCCTTGATCGCAGCGCCGGTCCGGCTGCGCGCCCCGAGTTCCAGGACTTGGCCCAGCAAAATCAGGGTGACGATCACCGCCGCGGCCTCGAAATAGGCCCCCACCATGCCCTCCGCGCTCCGCATGGTAGCGGGGAAAATGCCGGGCACCAGCACCGCTGCCAGGCTGTAGACATAGGCCACCGAGACGCCGAGTCCGATAAGGGTGAACATATTGAGGCTTCGGTTGACCACCGACTGCACGCCCCGCACATAAAAGGGCCAGCCGGCCCACAGCACCACCGGGGTCGCCAGCAGCAGTTCCAGCCATTCGTAACTCCTGGCCGAGACAAACGCGTCCAGAAGCCGGCCGCCGGGAATCAGGCCGCGCATGGCGATAGCCACCACCGGCGCAGTGAACAGCGCGCCGACAAGGAACCGCCGCTGCATCTCCTCGTATTCCGGGTTTGCCTCTTCCTCCGCCGCCGCGAAACGGGGCTCCAGGGCCATGCCGCACTTGGGGCAGGTGCCGGGACCATCCTGCACCACCTCGGGGTGCATGGGGCAGGTGTATTCGGTCTTGCCCGGCGCCGGAGCCGTTGGGGTCAACGGTTCGAGGGTCATGCCGCACTTGGGGCAGGCGCCGGGGCCATCCTGCACCACCTCGGGGTGCATGGGGCAGGTATAACGGGTTCCGTGCCCCCTGCCGTGCGAATGCCGGCTCTCCCCCCGGGAGGGGGGCGGAGGCGCACCATGCTGTGCAGGGTTCTTCTCAAATCTCTGCCGGCATCGGTCGCTGCAAAAATAATACTTCCTGCCGCCGTATTCGGCCTCCCCGGCTGCCTTGGCCGGGGAAACGGTCATGCCGCACACCGGATCCCTGGCCGTTTCGGCCATGGTACCACCGGACGCGGCACCCACGTCGGCAGCAGGCATGGACGTCGACGGCGCGAAAAAGGATGCGGGGTTCTTGTCGAACTCTGTCTTGCAGGATTTGGAACAGAAATGATAGGTAATGCCCTGGTGGGTCGAGGTGGCAACCGCGTCCTGGTTCTCGATGGTCATCTGGCAAACCGGATCGACAACCTTCATGCCACCCCCTTTGTTGTTGCGCCCTGCGATGAGGGCGACAGGTCCGGAATCTGGCGAATCCGCGGCCGGTCTTACTGCCCGCTGCCGCTCTACTCGATCTTTTTCTTCATCTCCTCGAATTGTGTCTTGGTAATCTCTCCTCGCGCATAACGCTGCTTCAGGATGTCCAGGGCAGACTCCCTGCCGCCGCAAGGTTCGAAAAAGTAGCGAATCGCCGCGATGGCGCCGATGACGACCAGCACGAAAACCAGCAGCATGAACAAACCGCCACCCCAACCCATGCCACCATTATACATATGTCACCCCATTAGTCCACCCCCTCACATTGTCGGAAAATCCGCTTACGGCGCCACCCGTGCCAGAATCGCCTCCACCGACGGCCGATCCGCCGAGCCGACAGGAAGCCACCGGCCGGAACCACAGGGCAAGGCGGAAACATCTTCCGCCTTGCCGCCTTCGCGCCCTTACTTCAGGAACTCCCACGCCTTTTCATGGAGTTTCTGCTGGATGTCCCATACTTCCTTTCTCTTCTTGAGCAGTTC
>JBMORB010000483.1:0-5015 GCA_049320925.1 Thermodesulfobacteriota bacterium
CGGCGATGTTTTCTTCGGTGTCGGTGATGCCCGGAATCAGGGGGGTTCTGGGCAGCACGGGTTTGCCTTCCGTCCGCGCCCGTTGGAAAAGCGTTTTAAAGTTGGCCAGGATCCGGTCGTTGGCCATGCCGCAGTGGGTTTTGTGGGCCGCCGGGTCGCTAATCGTTATATCAAAATAGATGGTATCGAGCAGGGGGTAGAGCAGGGTCATGAACCGGCCCATATCAAACAGGCCGCAGGTTTCCACCAGGGTGTGAATCTTTTCGCGCCGGAGGGCCGCCAGCAGGCCGGCGGTAAAATCCATGAAAAGAGTAGGCTCGCCGCCGGACAGGGTGACCCCGCCGCCGGATGCATCAAAGAAGGGCTTGTCCGGCAGGACTTTTTCAAGGATTTCGTCTGCCGACATCTTTTTGCCCACCTGCTCCAGTGCGCCGGAAGGACAGGCCGCGACACACTCAAAGCAGAGCGTGCATTTGTCTCTGTTGATGTAAAAGGGGTTTGCCTTGTCCAGGGCCTGTTCCGGGCAGATTTCCCGGCAGGCGCCGCAGTCGATGCACCGGCCACCGTCAAAGGCGATTTCAGGCGTGGCTTTTTTGCTTTCCGGGTTGTGGCACCACACGCAGGAAAGCGGGCACCCCTTGAAAAAAACCACCGACCGGATCCCCGGCCCGTCGTCCAGACTGTTACCCTTGATGTCCAGAATCAATGGGGTTTGTGTGTTTGTCATGACATTAATCATAGGAAAGTTTTTGTTTTTGCACCGCAAAGACGCAAAGAGCGCAAAGGATTAACCTTCGCTTGGCGAAGCAATCTTGTTCATACCAGCGTCATTGCGAGCCAGAGGCGAAGCAATCTTGAACTTATGCGAAGGAGATTGCTTCGTCGCTACGCTCCTCGCAATGACGGGGGAGATGCTTTGCTCATCGCAATGACGGAAGGGTTGTACGGTTGTCGTTTTACCCGTGGTGCCCATTTTTTTTCTTTGCGTCCTTTGCGTCTTTGCGGTGTACCCTGATTTTTAGAATTTTTTCTAACCGATCATTTCTTGTCACATGCCGAACTCGGCCCGCTCAATCAGTTCGATCTGCATATCCCGGTTCAGCGAGACAAAATAGGCGTTATACCCCGATATGCGCACCAGCAGGTTCTGGTAGTTTTCCGGATGTTCCATGGCGTCGCGCAGCGTGTCCGACGACACCACGTTGAGTTGCATCTGCATGCCGCCCAGGCCGGTATAGGCCTTGGTATAGGAGCAGAGGGTGTTTACGGTCTGGGCGTGAGACTCGCCCGGCGCCGGCACCACCTTGACGTTGAAGGCGATGTTGTTGTTCATGGCCGTGGGGTCCAGGCCGGCCACGTCGCGCAGGTTGTCTAAAATACTGCGGGAGGCGTGGGGTTCGGGGGTCAGGCCCGGCGTGAATGCCTTGCCGGCCAGCCGGCCCGATGGCAGTGCACCGGTCAGGGTGCCGAATGCCACGTGGTTGGACATGGACCAGAAACCCGCTGTGTAGGGGCCGCCCCGGTAGTTGATGTGGGCGCCGAAAATGTCGTGGGCCAGCCGGATGATGCGGTTGGCCATGGCCAGCGCTTCCTTATCCCCTGATCCGAACAGCGGAATTCTGTTTTTAATGATCGCCAGCAGGGCCGGCTCATTTTTAAAGTTGGCGGCCAGTGCCCGGTGAAGGTCGCCGAAGGAAACCTGTTTGCCGTCAAACACCAGTTTCTTGATCGCCATCATGGAGTCGGTGATGTCGGCAAGACCAATGCACGCCACGCCCGACGAGTTGTACATGGCCCCGCCCTTTGTGACGTCTTTTCCTTTTTCTTTCGGCCCCTGGATCAGGGAGGAGATATAAGGCGTGGGCCGGATCGCCTGATGGGCCTGGCCCAGCAGGTTGTTGTACTCGCAGGTCTGGTCGGCCAGAAACGCGAGTTGGGTGGCAAACGCCTCGAAAAACGACTCGAAATTTTTGAACTGGCCTGTGGTCACGTCTCCGGTTTTCGGCCCCAGGTCCCAGCGCATCAGGGGGTGACGCCCGTTGTTCAAGGCCATCTCGAGGGCCGCCACCATGTTGAACATCATGCAGTTGGTGTGGCCGATGTGGCGGCCTGAAAGCGTTGGCTCCACGCAGCCGGTGGCCGACCAGTCCCGCAGATGTTCGGCCGGGTAGTTAAACTCGGCCAGGGAGGCCATGACTGCCTCGTCGTTGTGGATGGACGGGGTGGCCGCGGTGTTCAGGTTCACCTCGCACAGCCGGGCCAGATAGGTGTCGCTGTTTTTACCGCGGTGGTAACGGGCGTTGACGTTAGGGTCACGGATGGAGAGCATCTCCGTGACCTTTAAAAAAACATAGGTCATGTCGTTGACCACGTCCTCGCCGGACGGGGTCACCCCGCCCAGGGTGATGGCCTGGTCCGAGGAACTGCCGCCGAACAGGTAGTTGCCGATGTCCGGAATCAGGGGCAGGTGGTCGGTGCAGCGCATGTAGAAGCACCCGACAAGCTCGATGGCCCGACGAATGTAGTTCTGCTGTTCGGCCTCGTTTTTCAGGGCTGCCATGTCCGCCTCAAAATAGGGTTGCAGCCACTGGTCCATCCGGCCCAGGGAAAAACCGGCATTGGTGTTTTCCATGTGGACACCCACCCAGATCATCCATATGGCGTTGATGGCCTCGTCCAGGGTGGCGGCCGGACTTTCCGGCACCCGCCGGCAGATGTCGCCCAGCCGGATCAGCTCTTTTTTGCGGGCCGGGTCTTTTTCCATGCCGGCCAGCCGGTGGGCCTCAGCGGCCAGGTTTTTCGCGTAGGCGTTGATGCCCTCCAACGTCAGCTTCATGGCCCGCAGGGTGTTGTGCTTGTCCGCGTCCGCTTCGCCGGTGCGGCCGATCTCGGCGTCGATCTCGGTCATGATGCCTTTTGTCCCCAGGGCCAGTATTCTGGGGTAATCAAGAATGGTGTGGGAAAGCGCCACGGTTTTCCACAGAAAGCAGGCGGCAAAACGCTCGTCGAGTTTCTGGCAGTCGGGATAGCCCCTGTTGTCCCGCACCCACTCCCGGAAATTGCGGTTCAGCCAGAAGGGGAAAACGGAGTTGTGCAGCACGTTAATGGTGTCCGGGGAAACGTCATAGGGATTCAGGGGCCGGTAGGGAGCGGTAAGCAGTTCTCCCCAGATCATGGTGCCGTGGGCGTCCGGGTAGAGCACCACGCCGATGTCCCGGGTGGTGGTGGTGCCGGCCACCAGGTCGTTGTCCCGGATAATGGGCCTGCGGTTTTCCATCAGACACTTGAAGGCATGGGCCTGGCGAAGCTCGGCCACCCAGGGAACGCCTTTTTTGTCAGCCTCAAAGCCGTTTTCTTTATACCAGCGGGTGAGGATTTCGGGCCGCTCGTGGCAGATGGCGGGACGGGTTTTTAAATGAATGTCCAGAAAGGCTTTGAGCCGGGGAAAGTCGTCCAGTGAATAAGCGGAAAGGTAAGGATCGGTGAGAAATTGGACGCCCGGGTCCGTGGCCGTGGCCGACAGCCGGTCTTTGCTTTTTTTGTTGATGCTTTTTTCCGAGGCCCTGGCCGGGTCATAGTCGCGCTTTTCGTTTCTCGCCTCTTTTTTGAGCTTGCCCACCTGGACCTTTTTTAACAGCAGTGACAGGTAAAAATTCATCAACTGAAGGTAGCCCAGGTTGCCCCGGGTGACCATGCGGTTTTCCATCAGGGCCAGCATCAGCTTGTTGGGCGGCTGGGTGGCGGCCTCTTTGACCGCAGCCTCGTCCACAAACACCAGCTGGGCGTCGAGCTTTGCCGGAATGGCCTTGAGCACGCGCGCCTTGCCGTTTTTAAATTCAAGGGCCTGCTCCACGCTGCCGTTTTCGGTCCGAATGCCAAAAGTGAAGTTGATGGGCCCGTCATCGCATTTCAGGTACCGGTTCAGCGAGGGCCGGAGATTGAAGCTGGCGGCAAAAAACCGGAGAAACAGGTTGGCCAGGATGTTGGTCATGCCTTTGCGGTTTGTGCTCATTATTGAACCTCCATCTGGAATCCATATTTTTTGCACCGCCCGTTCGCTTCGCTCACTCGAGGCGCAGAGGGGGAGAGCGGTGATTTCATGTTTTTCGGAAGGTGCCGAAAAGCATGAAAATGTTTATTGTTCCGGTATTCCACCGGGGAAAAGAATATTTTTCTCCATGCCTCTGTGGTTCATGACAGATCAAAACAATGTCTCTCCGGCATCAATGCGCTGTTTGAACTGCAGGAGCGTGTCGATCAGGTCAGTGGTGCGCTGCTTGATAAAGCTGTCCACGTCATCGAGCACCTCGTGAAAGAGCCTGCTGTTGTGCAGCGTGATCAGGCCGTGAAGATCGGACCAGAATTTGACGACCTGGTAGAGAACAAACCGGTCTTTTTTAAGGCCGTTTCCAGGGATATAGGCGTTCAGCGGTTCAATGAACAGGGCCAGGCACTTTAGCGCGTTCTGCTTTTCATGATGGGCCAGGGGCTCGATATCGGTGCCCATATAATCCAGGTACTTTGGCGTGTGCAGGTTGAACATGATGTCGTAGTAGCTGGGGTAGGTCAGACCGAACTCCACGTATCCCCGGAGCATGGCTTTAAATCGGGGCTCAATGTCAGTGTGGGGCTTGGCCTGCTTTGTCATCAGGTCGAAGAGCTTTTCAAAGCCCCGCACCCGGATCATCAGGTTGAGCTCATCCTTGTTGGAATAGTAGTTGTAGAGCGTGGTGGGCGTCACCCCCAGGCGGGAGGCGATTTTTCGCAGACTCAGGTTTTCAAACCCCTCCTGGATAATGATCTCAAGGGCCGTATCCAGAATCCGTTCCCTTGTCTGTTCCACTTCCCGGGGTGTCATGGGTGCTTTTGGCATAAACCCTCACGTTTAGATAACGATGTTAAGATAACAGTGTTATTCTAAAAAGTCAAGAAATTTTTGGGGTCAACACCACAGAGGTAATAAACAGGATGAAACTGAATTGCTGATATATATTGCACTTATGATGTGATTTATT
>JBMORB010000484.1:0-5014 GCA_049320925.1 Thermodesulfobacteriota bacterium
AGGCGAGACCCGGCGAAAGTTCCAGGCTGAAATGAAAAAGGAGGAATAGCCTTTGCCTAACGGCTTCCCCCGGCCGACGCAACGCCCATGCCGCCTGGATGGCCGTTCCGAATGCCGTGCTTTTGGTCTGGGTGGTGCAGACCACGCCGTCCTTCAGCTATGGTCCTTCAATGTTACTGATGGAGGACAAATCGATCTTTCATCGGTGAAGTTCATAGTCATCGTTCACGAACTTTTGCACTTTTTTGTTCCCAACCACGGAAAATTATGGAAAAGCCTGATGCGCGCCCACCTGGGCGAGTATGAGGCCTGTGCGGCAGAATTAAAAAGGATGGCATCATGAAACTGCATAACCTTCTTACGGCAGGCGGCATCATCGGCGCCGCGGCCTGGTTTACCCTGTGCGATAAATTTTTTCACATCGACAACAACATCCTCATCTACTACTCCGAACCGCTGGATGTCATTTTTAAGGGCCAGTCCCTGTGGACGTTTCCCATATTCCTCTGCGCCACAACGGGCTTTTACTTTGCCACCCGGCCTTTCGCAACTTCATGGAAGCAGAATCCAGGTTATCTTGCCCTGGCGATCAATATCGCGGTGTGTACCCTGGCCTATTACGGATCCGGCGTCATGGGAAACTCCCATCCCCTGATCTATTTCTGGATCGTGCTGGCGGCCTGGATCGCGCGCATCCTCTTTGAACGCGAACACCGGGCAACGGCAATCAAGGCCGGACTGGTCATGGGGTTTCTGGGATGCTTCTGGGAAGGGGCCACATCCCAACTCGGATACTTTGACTACCATTACACCGACATCTTCAACGTTCCGCTGTGGCTTTTCGCGGCGTATCTTCACGCCGGGTTCCTCATGCTGGAGATGCAGAGCTTAAGGGAATCATTCAGGCGGGCCTGAAGACAGACGAAAACAGGCGGCGGTGGCGGGGAAACAGGTCCCGCAGGGTGCGGGAGAGGCGGTTATGAAAAGACTGCATGTCTTCATAAATGCCTTTGTTGCAGGGCAGGGGTGTGCAGCGGGTGGATTCATCCAGGGCCACCCACCGGTCGGTAATGTCCGTTATCGCCGCGTCCGGTGATGTTTCCCGGTGCCAGGTCCATGCCGCCTGGATGGCCGCGCCAAAGGCCGCGCTTTCAATCTGTGTCGTGCAGACAACCCCGGTCTGAAACACGTCCGCCATGATCTGCCGCCAGACCGGGCTGTTCCCGCCCCCGCCGGTCAGCCGGATTTCGGTTGGCCGGATGCCCAGGGCCTTGAGCCGGGACAGGCCGTAGCCCATGCCCAGGACCACTCCTTCCATGGCGGCCCGCGCGAAATGGGCGGGTGTGGCGTTGCCACCGTTCTGGCCGAACCACACTCCCGAGCCCTCGGGCACATCGGGCACTCGCTCGCCTTCAAAATAGGGGATCAGCATCAACCCATCCGACCCCGGCGGAACCCCGGCGGCCCGCGCATTGAGTTCTTCACTGGATAAATTAAACAGCCGTTTGACCAGCCCGGTGGCCACGGTGGCGTTCATGACGCACAGCAGGGGCAGCCAGTGGCCGGTGCTGTCGCAGAAGGCGGCGATCTCACCGCCGGGATCGATGATCGGTGATGGGGCAAAGGCATAAATGGTGCCGGAGGTGCCGATGCTGGCGGTGACGATCCCAGGCCGGACGTTGCCCGTGCCGATGGCGCCCATCATGTTGTCCCCGCCGCCGGCGCTGACCAGAACGCCGCGGTCAAGACCGAGGGCGTCGGCGGCCTCGGCCCGCAGCCGGCCGCAGGGTTCCCGTGAGGGAAAGAGCCCCGGCAGGCGGCCGTCCAGCAGCGGGTCGACGGCGTCGAGGGCCGGCCGGCTAAACTGTCTTGAGCGGATATCCAGCAGGCCGGTGCCGGAGGCGTCCCCCCACTCCATGCGGCGCTCGCCGGTCAGCCAGAAATTGATGTAGTCATGGGGCAGCAGGACGGTGGCCAGCCGCTCATAATTTTCCGGCTCGCGCTCCTTCATGTAAAGAATCTTGGAGGCCGTGAACCCGGCGGGCAGGCTGTTGCCGGTCAGGGCGATCATGGCGTCCGGACCGCCCAGGGCGCCGATGATTTTCCCGGCCTGGGCCGCGGTGGCGGTGTCGCACCAGAGCTTGGCCGGCCGGATCACCTGGCCTGCCGCGTCCAGGGGCACAAACCCGTGCTGCTGGCCGGACACGCCCATGGCCGCGATCTGCCGGGCATCCACGCCGGCATCCCGGACCGCTTCGCGCGCCGCCGCCGTCACCGCCTCAATCCATGTCCGGGGATCCTGCTCCTTGTGGCCGGTGCCCAGTCCCTCAATCAGGCCGTACTCCTGCCGCCCCTCTCCCGCGACCGCGCCGTTTTCATCCACCAGCAGGGCCTTGGTGGACTGGGTGCCGCTGTCGATGCCCAGAAAATAGCGCGCCATGACGTGTCCTTACATAACGGTAAAGGTTTTTGCCAGCCTGAGCTGGTCCGGATCGGCGGATGGCCCGACCCGCACAGTATAATCTCCCTTTGCGATCTCCCATCTTCCGTGACCGGCATTATAAAAAGCAAGGTCGCTGACCGGCACCGCGAGCTTAACGGTACGGGTCTCTTCCGGGTTCAACGACACCCGGCAAAAGGCTTTCAGCTCCCTGACAGGACGGGGGACTTCAGCCGCAGGCGGTTCGATGTAAAGCTGGATCACCTCGTCTCCGGTCCGCTTTCCGGTGTTGGTGATCTCCATCCGGGCGGTCAGGGTGCCGTCTTCGGGCAGCGCTTTGTCGGCCAGCCGCAGGCCGGACCACGAAAATTGAGTGTAGCTCAGACCGAACCCGAAGTAAAAGGCCGGCCGGAATTTTATGAAATCCGCGTAACGAAAGCCGTGATAATGATCATAGGTGACGCGCCGGGCCTTTTTGTCAAAGGCAAAAAGCTGATCGGCTGATTCAAAGAAGGTGACGGGCAGGCGGCCGCCGGGATTGACGTTGCCAAAGAGAATATCCGCCAGGGCGTTTCCGCCTTCCATGCCCGGGTACCAGGCCATGAGAATGGTGTCTACCGAATCCTTCCAACCGTCCATGGTTATGGCGGAGCCGCCCTCGAGCACGACCACGCAGGGCGATCCCTGGCCGCTGACCGCTTTTATCATCGCCCGGTCCTGTTCTCCGAGGCCAAGGTCCAGGCGGTCGCCTCCCCGGATGCGGGGAAAGTATTCGCCTTCCTCCCGGCCGGTCAGCCCGGCCACGATAATGGTCACGTCGGTTTTTGCGGCTGTTTGCCGGGCTTTTTCAGGGTCGCTGCCGGTGTATGACAAAACTTCAATCTCCCTGCCCGCCCGGTTTCTTATCCCGGCCAGGGGCGTCACGGCGTAGGGCGGCCGGACCAGGCTGCTGCCCCTGTCGCCCAGGTTGGCCTTGCAGGCCAGTCGTCCCAGAACGGCGATCCGTCTTATTTTTGTCCGGTCCAGGGGAAGGACGCGGTTTTCGTTTTTGAGCAGGACCATGCTTTTGCAGGCGACCTCATAAGCCAGTCGCGTGTGCTCCGGGCAGGCGATTTTTTCCGGTGGATACGCGTCGGCCGCATCCCGCAGGGCGAAGGCCAGCTTTGCCCGGAGGACCCGCGACACGGCCTGGTCGACGGCCGCTTCCGGAACTTCGCCCTGTTCGACCAACGCCCGCAGCTTCTTTCCGTAGCATCTGGTCCAGGGCATTTCCACGTCCAGGCCGGCGGTAATGCCCGCCTTGCCGTCATATACCCCGTAGCAGAAATCGGACATGACAAAACCGTCAAAGCCCCATTCGTTTTTCAGAATGTCCGTCAGCAGGTGCCGGTTGTGGCCGCAATATGATCCGTTGACGCGGTTGTAGGCGCTCATGACGCTGTCGGCACCGGCCGCCACGCATTTTTTAAAATGGGGCAGATAAATTTCGCGCAGGGCGCGCTCGTCGATGCGCACGTCCACGTAAAACCGGGACTCCTCGATGCTGTTGCAGGCAAAATGCTTGACGCAGGTCATGACGTGAGGTTTTGCCCCCCGGATGGTGGCGCTGCCCATCTCTCCGAGCAGATGGGGATCTTCGCCAAAGGTCTCCTGGGCCCGGTCCCAGCCCGGATGCCGGAGTACGTTGACGCACACGCCGGCAAAAAAATTGGCGCCCTGGGCCCGGGCTTCCACGCCCATGACATGGCCCACCCGCGACTCCAGGTCCGGGTCCCAGGTCGCGCCCCGGGCAATGGCCGCGGGAAAGCAGGTGGAGCGGCCCACGGTGATGCCTCGGGGGCCGTCGGTGAACCGGATGGCCGGAATACCCAGGCGCCGATTTTCGCCGGAATCGTAGGTCTTCAGGTTGTAGCGAATCAGCATGATGGCAACGTCAAGCTGCGTGGCGTTGCCGGACATCTGGCCGATCTTCTCGGCCAGGGTCATGGAGGAGAGCAGGTCTTGTGTCGCCCTTTCCAGGGCGTCTTTTCCGGGGGAATTTTTGAGTTTCTCCACCAGACGGGGGAAGAGTTCTTTTTTTGTTTTGGACATAGGTTGTTTCTTCATATCGTTTTTTCTATGTACTTTTCTTTGGCGCAAAGAAAAGTACCAAAAGAAACATTGCCCGGCAGCTTGGCCACGCCACAGGCGTGGCTTTCCTCGCGCGGGCGCTTTTTTCGGCGCGGGCAGGAACTCGCTTGAGGACCGGCCATATTGCATTGTTTCGATTCAAGCATAATCTTTCCTTTGTCGAATTTTTACCGGGAACCGGCGCTCAAACAGCCTGCCCGCTTCTCCCGAAAAAACCGCCCGCGCTCGGCTGCGCTGCAACGGGCGAACCGCACCATTTTTGACCGGCTTTCTGTTTTTACCCGAAAAGCGTTTTATCCTTGATGCTTCTGTATATGTAGTTGCCGGGGAAGCGATTCACTTCGGATACGGGTGCGTCAGGCCGTCTGTTCGTACATCCGGTAAAAAATGTCACAGGCCTGCGTCACCGCCTTGCGCATGATGTCCTCGGCCCTGGCTGTTTCC
>JBMORB010000485.1:0-5000 GCA_049320925.1 Thermodesulfobacteriota bacterium
CCGGCGAGGTTCGGCTGGAACTCTACAAGGGCAACTGCCGGGTGCTGGGCCGCCGGTCGGACAACTCCCTTTACAGCGCGGCTTTTGCCACCTTTGAGGACGACAGCGTTTACCGGCAGAAGGACGCCGAGGGCTTCATCCGGCTCAACGCCCTGCGGCTTCGGCTCCATGCGTTGCTGGGACGATAACTTGGGCATTTTTTAAGGGAATGGCGGTCTTCGGGATCGATCCCGATCCCGATCCCGATGTCGATGTCGATGTCGATCCCGATTTCGATGTTAAGATGAAAAGGAAAAGACCATGACGGAAAAACCCTGGGGCGGACGGTTTTCCGAGGCCACCGACAGCCAGGTGGAGGCGTTTACCGCGTCTCTTGACGTGGATGCCCGGCTTTACCGGTGGGACATTGAAGGCAGCATCGCCCACTGCCGCATGCTGGCCCGGCAGGGCATCATCAAAAAGAAGGAATCCGACTCCATTGTCGCGGGCCTGAAGGGCATTCAAAAGGAGATCGAGGCAGGAACCTTTGTGTTCGATCCGGCCCTGGAAGACGTGCACATGAACATTGAAAGCGCCCTGTTCGACCGCATCGGCCCGGCGGCCCGCAAACTTCATACGGCCCGCAGCCGCAATGACCAGGTGGCCCTGGACGTGCGGCTCTGCCTGCGGGATCAGGCCCGGTCTACGGTGGCCGGCCTGGTTGAGCTGCGGCGGCGGATCACGGCCTTTGCCAAAGCCCATATCGACGTGATCATGCCGGGGTATACCCATCTTCAGCGGGCCCAGCCCGTGCTGCTGGCCCATCACCTGATGGCCTATTATGAAATGTTTAGCCGGGACACCCAGCGGTTTGCCGACTGCCTGAAACGCATCAATGTGATGCCCCTGGGCAGCGCGGCCCTGGCCGGCACCCCCTATCCCATTGACCGGGCCTACACCGCCGAACTGCTGGGGTTTGACGGTGTTGCCGCCAACAGCATGGACGCGGTGTCCGACCGGGATTTCGCCATTGAATTCACTTCCGCGGCCGCCATCTGCATGATGCACTTTTCACGGCTGGCCGAGGAACTGGTGCTCTGGTCCTCGGCGGAGTTCGGATTCATCGAGCTGTCCGACGCCTTTTCCACGGGCAGCAGCATCATGCCCCAGAAGAAAAACCCGGACGTGCCGGAGCTGGTCCGGGGCAAGACCGGGCGGGTGTTTGGCGACCTGATGGGCCTGCTGACCCTGATGAAGGCCCTGCCGTTGTGTTACAACCGGGACATGCAGGAAGACAAACACCTTTTGTTTGACGCGGCCGACACCCTGGCCGCCTGTTTGAATATCTGCGCCGCGCTGTTTGAAAACATGACCGTCAGGAAAGACGCCATGGCCCGGGCCGCGGTCCATGGCTATCTGAACGCCACGGACATGGCCGACTACCTGGTGGGCAAGGGCGTGGCGTTCCGGGACGCCCACGCCTGCGCGGGCCGGGCCGTTGCCGCGGCCATTGCCCGGAAAAAGGAGCTTCACGAACTGACCCTGGAGGAGCTGCGCGAGTTTTCCGGCGCGGTGGGCCCCGACCTGTTCGACGCGTTGAAGGCCGAACGGGTGATTGACCGGCGCCAGGCCTTTGGCGGAACGGCCAGAAAAACGGTGCGGGCCGCCATTGCGGCGGCGCAGAAACAGATCAAAGCGGAAGCCAGACAATATGCGGGTTAACCGGCGCACAGGAAATTTTCTGATACTCGCCCTGCTGCTGGCGGTGGCCGGCGCGGGCTGCGGCAGAAAGGCCATGCCCGTTGCCCCGGGTGTGGCGGTGCCGGCCCGGGTGGCCGATCTTGCCGCCGAGCCGGCGGAGGACGGGATCCGTCTTGTATGGAGCCTGCCGGCCGACAATGCGGGAGGGCCTGTTGACGGGTTCCGTGTTTTTCGGGCCCGGCGGCCGCTGACCGGCGATCCGTGCCCCGCGTGTCCGCCGGATTTTCAGCCGGCGGGCCGGGTGGCAGCAGACCCTCCGCCGGAAGGGCTCTTTTTTCGCTACAGCGAAACGGCTGAAAAGGGATACCGGTATACCTATTATGTGACCGGGTATGCGGACGGCGTGGCCGGCCCGCCTTCCAACCGGGTGGAGATCGTTCATGAGTAGCCAGTCCACGGCAAACTGTTTCGAAACAACAGGCGGGGGAAATGACGCCGCGCCAGAGGTCCACGTCGCCTATATCTCCATGGGTTCCAACATGGGCGAGCGGGCCGCCAACTGCGCCCGGGCCGTCGAGATCCTGGCCGCCACCGACGGGGTCCGGGTGATCGGCCGGTCGAGGCTTTTTTCCACTGAGCCGGTGGACTACACGGACCAGCAGTGGTTTGTCAACGGCGTGGTCAAGGTGGAAACGACCCTTTCACCGCCGGAACTGCTGGCCCGGCTCAAGGAGATCGAGCGGCGGGCCGGCCGCACCGCGTCGGCCGTGCGGTTCGGTCCACGGGTGCTGGACCTGGACATCGTGCTGTTCGACGACATGGTGATGGAGGCCGACGGACTGGTGATTCCCCACCCGCGCATGCACCGGCGGCGATTTGTTTTGGGGCCGTTTTGTGATATAGACCCGGAAGTCGTCCACCCGGTGCTGAAACAAAGCATGCGCCAGCTCTATGAGGGGCTGGACGAGAGCGGGCAGGGCGTGATGGAGTATGTCCGATGATCGTCCGGCTGCTGCTTCTGGCGGGGATTGTTTATCTGTTTTTCGCGGCCCGGCGCCTGTGGAAAAACGCCGGCCGGAACCGGGTCGACGGTCCCCGGCCCGGGGGGCAGGCCCGCATCGATGACGTGATGGTGCAGGACCCGGTGTGCAAGGTGTATGTCCCCCGAGGAGAAGCGCTGCATGTCCGGCACCGGGACAAAGATGTGTATTTCTGCGGAGAGGCGTGCAGAGACGCGTTTTTCCGGCAAAACCCATAATCATTAATATTAACCGGCTGTGCCACGGAGGAACCAATGAAATTTTTTATTGATACGGCGAACATCGAGGAAATCAAAGAGGCCGTGAAGATGGGAATGGCGGACGGCGTGACCACCAACCCGTCGCTGATCGCCAAGGAGAACGGGGATTTTGAAACCATTATCCGGGACATCTGCGCCGTGGTGGACGGTCCGGTCAGCGCCGAGGTGATCAGCCTGAACACCAGCGGCATGGTCAAGGAGGCCAAAAAGCTGGCCGCCATTCATGAAAATATCGTCATCAAGATTCCCATGACCGTGGACGGGCTCAAGGCGGTGCGCATGCTCACCGACCAGGGGATCCGGACCAACGTGACCCTGGTGTTTTCGCCGCTTCAGGCCCTGATGGCGGCCAAGGCGGGCGCCACTTATGTCAGCCCCTTTGTGGGCCGGCTGGACGATCTTTCTTCCGACGGCATGCTGCTGGTGGAGCAGATTCTCGATATTTATGACAACTACGCCATCGACACGGAGATCATCGTGGCCAGCATCCGCAATCCGCTGCATGTTCTGGACGCGGCCCTGATGGGCGCCGACGTGGCCACCATTCCCTTTGGCGTACTCAAGAAGCTGGCGGCCCACCCGCTCACCGACCGCGGCATCGACGCCTTTCTCAATGACTGGAAAAAGGCGAAAAAATAAACAGGGTGACTGAGACGATGATGACACCGGCTGCAGGATCCCGGAGAGAGGAGCGGGTGGTATGGGACAGACCATGATAGGACAGATGCTGCGTAATCCCAATGTGCTGACCGCGTCCCGGATCGTGGCCACCCCGGTGATCGTTGTGCTGCTGATGCTGCCGGAAAACCGGCTCACCGCCTTTCTGGCGGCTCTGGTCTTTTCCGTGGCCTCCATCACCGATTACTTTGATGGGTTTTTTGCGCGCAAGTTCGGCCAGGTTTCCAATTTCGGCAAGGCCATGGACCCATTGGCCGACAAGTTCCTGGTGTCGGCCGCGTTTATCATGATGGCGGCCGGCGGCCGGGTGCCGGGATGGATAGCCTGCGTCATCATTCTCCGGGAGGTGGGCATCACGGGCCTGCGGAACGTGCTGGTGGGGGCCGGCCAGGATATATCGGCCTCCGTGCTGGGAAAGTTCAAAACCGGTTTTCAGATCGGCGCCATCATTCCACTGCTGCTTCATTATGAGTATTTCGGCATCGATTTCCACCTGCTGGGCACCTGGGTGCTGTGGGTGGCGGTGGTGCTGACCGTTTGGTCCGGGGCCGATTATGTGATCAAGGCCCGGCCTTATCTGCAATGAACCTGTACAACCGGCATGACATGGGGTATTATTCATCCCGGTGACATATTATGGTTAAAACACTGTTTGCCGTGGGTGAAGGGCGGCTCCGGACGGAGCCTTTTGCCGGGTTTTAGGCCGAGGCCCGCGGCAGGAGAAAAGATGGCGCAGCGCATTACGCTTATTGTGACCAGCAGCACCGGCGGTTCGGTGCGTAAGATATCCCTGTCCAGGAAAGGCCTGTGTATCACGGGCCTTGTGGCGGCGGTGTGCCTGATCTTTGCCGCTGTTGTGCTGATGGATTACGGGAACCTTCAACGGGCCGCCCTTGAGGTCCGCCGTCTTTCGCGGGTCATGGCCGAGCAGGAGAGCCGGCTGGCCGGACAGGAAGACCAGATTCGGGGGTATGTGTCCCAGATCAACGCGTTAAAGACACAGCTGTCCGCCCTGAATCAGTTTGAGCGAAAAATAAGGGTCATCGCCAACATGGAAGGTGGAACCGGCACGGAGGAGGACCTGTTTGGCGTTGGCGGCGCCATGCCCGAAGACATCGACACGGCGGCGGATATCGAAGAGCGTTACAGCACGATGGTGCGGGAGATGCACGCCCAGCTCAATCTGCTGGACACGGCTTTTTCCAGACAGCGGGAGAACTTTTCATCCCTGCTGGAGTATCTTGAGGACAAACGCAAGCTTCTGGCCTCGACCCCGGCCATCATGCCGGTGACCGACGGCTGGATCACCTCGCGGTTTGAATACCGCAAATCCCCGTTCACC
>JBMORB010000486.1:0-4997 GCA_049320925.1 Thermodesulfobacteriota bacterium
CCTCGGTCACCGGCGTGGTCCTCACCTTTCTTCACTATCCCGGACTGAACAAGCAAAAGAAGAAGGAATACATGCACCGGCTGGCCCTGGCCATTATAAAAGAGGGCGGCGAGCTGTCGGTGCTCAATCCGGCGACAAAGTCGTAACCCTCATTTTCAGTGTGCCATATTATTCCCCGGTCAGGAGGAAATCATGAAAACCGAAATTGTCGGCCCGTCCAACCGGGTCCTTGAGGTCAATCTTTCCACCGGCAAGACCGGTGTCTACACGGTTCCGGAGCAGCTCCGCAGGCTTTACCTGGGCGGCAAGGGGCTGGGCCTCAAGCTGATCTATGACCGCATGAGCCTGGATGTCGACCCGCTGGGCGGTGAAAACATCATGGCCTTCATGCCCGGCGTGCTCATGGGCACGGGCGCGCCCTGCACCGGCCGGTTCTGCGCGGTGACCAAGTCTCCCCAGACCGGCATCATGGCATCCGCCTCCTGCGGCGGGGCCTTTGGCATGCAGCTGAAAACGGCCGGATGGGACGGCCTGCTGGTCACCGGAGCGGCCCGTTCGCCGGTGTGGCTGCTGATCACGGCCGACGGCGCCGAAATAAGGGACGCGGGCGACCTGTGGGGCCTGGACACGGGTGCCGTCCAGCAGCGGCTTTCCGAAGACAAAAAAACCGGGGTCCTGGCCATCGGCCCGGCCGGTGAAAACCGGGTGCTGTTTGCCAACATCGCCTCGGGCCACCGGTTCCTGGGCCGGGGCGGCATGGGCGCCGTGATGGGCGCCAAGAACCTCAAGGCCATTGTTGCCAGGGGCGGCGTTTACAGGATTCTGCCGGCCGACCCGGACCTGTTTGAAAAGGCCCAAAAACGGGCCGCGGGCTATATCAAAAGCAACACCATGACGTCGGCCACCTATACCAGTTTCGGCACCCGTGCCAACGTGATGCCCAGCAACAGGGCCAATATCCTGCCGGTGAACAATTTCTCCGACGGTCATGACGACCGGGCGGTCAACCTTTCCGGGGAAGTGATCAACAAGGCCCATCACACCTCCCACAGCACCTGCAAGCCCTGCTCCATTCTCTGCGGCCAGAAAGGGCAGTTCGGCGGCGTCGAGCAGCCGGTGCCCGAGTTTGAGACCGTGGGCCTGCTGGGCTCCAATATCGGCATTTTCGACACCAACCGCATTGCCGAGTTCAACCGCATCTGCGGCGAGATGGGCATGGACACCATTTCCGCCGGCGGCACCATCGCCTGGGTGATGGAGGCCGCGGCCAAGGGACTGGTGGACAGCCCCCTGCGGTTCGGGTCGGCGGACGGCGTGGCCGGGGCACTGACCGACATGGCCCACCGCCGGGGGTTTGGCGCGGAAATGGCCGACGGCGTGCGGGCCCTTTCGGAAAAATACGGCGGCAGGGACTTTGCCATGCATGTCAAGGGCCTGGAAATGGCCGCCTACGACCCCCGCGGGTCGGTGGGCCAGGGCCTTGCCTATGCCGTGGCCAACCGGGGGGCCTGCCACCTGTCGGCCTACCTGATTGCCCAGGAAATTTATTTTCATCTTTTAAATCCTCACCGGACCCGGGCCAAGCCGGAGTTTGTCAAGTTTTTCGAGAGCCTCACCTGCTGCGTCAATTCCCTGCATACCTGCCAGTTCACCATGTTCGCCTATCTGCTGGAACCGCCATCGGCCAGGTATTCGCCGGATCCGGTGCTGGGCTTCTTCATGCAGAACGTGCCGGAGATCGCCATCCGGCTGATCGATTTTTCCGTATATACCCGGCTGTGGCGGGCCGTGACCGGTATTCCCATTTCCAACGGCGATTTTCTCGCGGCCGGCGACCGGATTCACGTGCTGGAACGTTACATGAACACGCGCATGGGCATCTCCCGCAAGGACGACACCCTGCCCGGACGGCTGCTGAAAGAGGGAAGGGCGTCGGATCCCCGCAAGCGGGTGGTGCCCCTTGATAAAATGCTGAACAGGTACTATAAGCTCCGTGGGTTTGACGAAAACGGCATTCCCACTGAAAAAACAATGAAGCGTCTCGGTATTGTGGCGTGACCGCCGGGGCCTGCCGGGTTGAAATCAGAACAGACAAGGAAAATGGATTGATGCGGCGTTTTTATCGGACCGGGTTCGGACTGCTGGCGGGTGCGGTGGCTCTCCTGATGATGTCGGGATGTTCCATGCTGGGAATCAAAAACATACCCATGGAGGATATTACGGCCAGGTATGCCAATGAACATTCCCGGATGATTGAAGTCAACGGCATGAAGATTCACTACCGGGACGAAGGGCAGGGACCGGTGCTGATCCTGATCCACGGCGTGTGCGCCTCCCTGCATACCTGGGACGAATGGGTGAAGCAGCTGAAAGACCATTACCGTATCATCCGCGTGGACCTGCCGGGCTTCGGGCTTTCGCCGCTGACGGATGAAACCGTTTATGAGCGACAGAAGGCGGTGGCCACCATCGAGCAGATGGTCCGGCAGATGGGCCTGGATCATTTTTACATGGCGGGAAACTCCCTGGGCGGCCACGTGTCGTGGATATACGCCTACGCCCATCCGGAGCGGGTGGACAAGCTCATTCTGATCGACCCGGCCGGATTCCCCATGAAGATGCCGTGGATATTGCGGTTTGCCTCTTCGTGGCCGATTCGTCCCTTTGCCCGCCACATGATGCCAAGGTTCATGTTTGACTCCGCCGTGGAGCAGGTTTACGGCGATCCCGACCGCATCATGCCGGGCGTCAAGGACCGGTATTTTGAACTGGCCATGCGCGAGGGCGGCAAGCGTGATTACGTGGAAATTTTCCGGCGTCTGAAGCACGAACTGTCCAAGCCCACCGTGTCCGACGGCATCGACAAAATCAGTGTTCCCACCCTGGTGATGTGGGGGGACAAGGATATATGGATTCCCTATCCGGAGCAGCTGGAAAAATGGCGAAATGCCCTTCCCGGCGCCCAGGTAAGGGTTTACAAGGGGGCGGGCCACGTTCCCATGGAGGAACTGCCGCTTGAAACCGCCCGGGACGCCCACGCGTTTCTTTCCGGCGACACGACTGCCGCCGCGGCTGAATAAGCCGCTGAATTTAAAAAACCGGGGCCGCAATGATCCGCTCGCCGGCGGTAAAGCGGCCTTTTTCATACTCACATTCACCATGAACCGGGAGGGGGAAAATGAGCCGGAAAGACAAAGCCGCATGGGGCAGGCGCGGTATCCTCTGCCTGATCAGGGACCTCAACTGAGGGCTGGCCTCTCTGGAAGTTGTCCAGAACATGATCGGCGCGCCCCGCAATCTGATGCTGCGGGCCGCCACCGGGCTTGAAGGCGGTTGCGTGGCCCATGGCGCCACCTGCGGTCTGGTGACCGGCGGCTCCCTGGGGCTGGCCCTGGCGCATCAGAAAGCGCTGGAGAGGGGCGATACGGCCGCGGAGACGGCCCTGCTGGGCCGGGTGGGCGAGTATGTCAAATGGTTTGAGGCATCGTTTGGATCGGCTTATTGCCGCAAATGCACCCGGGTCGATTTTTACACCCTTTCCGGCCAGTTGCGTTATTTGATGCCGGGCGACAAGGTGGCGGGATGCATGGCCCGGGTTCGGGGGGCGGCCCGATATCTTCATGAGACAGTGGATCGCGCGCTGCCGGTGCCGGGTGACCCTCCCGGTGCTTCGGCAACCGGCCCGGCCCGCCACTGCGCGCGGGAAGTGCTCCGGGCCATCCGCGAAAAAACCGGGCTGGGAGACCCGTACCTGGAAACGGCCTCCGTGGCGCTGGACGGCGGGACGGGGCTTTCCGGCGGGCTGTGCGGGGCACTGGCCGGCGCCATTCTGGGCGTTAACCTGCTGCTGGGACT
The DNA here is from genome assembly GCA_049320925.1 of Thermodesulfobacteriota bacterium. Taxonomy (GTDB): domain Bacteria; phylum Desulfobacterota; class Desulfobacteria; order Desulfobacterales; family Desulfosudaceae; genus Desulfosudis. The sequence goes on from JBMORB010000486.1 coordinate 3,856, forward strand.
GGATGTGCGGAACACCCCCTACACCGGCATTATCCGGGCGTTTCTGGCCGGCCACGTCAATCTTCTGCTCGATGATACATCCCGCAAACGCGAGCCCTTTGCCGTGGGCAGGGGGGTTGTCTCCCGGTTTAAGCAGGCTGCCGGCGCCCTGACGTGCGCCGCCGTCACCGGGAAACGGTTCGCGTCCCGGGAAGATTTCCAGGTCCACATGGGCGCGTCGGAGCAGTGCGAAAAACTGATCCGCCATGCCGCGGACCTGGCAACGGGGGAAATTGAAAAATGGAGAGATCCGGAAAATGAAGGCCCGACCCGCTGAAAACCGGTACCGGCTGTTTGCCCTGCACGACGGATTTTTTGCCGTGGTGTCGGGTCTTGCCCTGACCGGCGCGTTTCCGCAGACCGGCATGGCCTGGCTGGCATGGATCGCCCTTGTGCCCCTGCTGCGGGTGACCGGGAACGCTCCGGTCCGGCAGGGATTCTGCCTGGGCCTGATTGCCGGATGCGCCCACTACTTTTCCCTGCTGTACTGGCTGGTGCCAACGCTCCGCACCTATGGAGCGCTTCCCTGGGTTCTGGCAGTCGGGCTTTTTCTGCTGCTGGCGATCTACCTGGCGTTTTACATGGGGGTTTTCGCCGCGGTTTACGCCGGCGTCCGGAACCGGCCGGCCCTTCGCATTCTGGCCGCGCCAGTGGCCTGGACGGGCCTGGAGTATGTCCGTTCCTTTCTGCTGTCCGGGTTTCCCTGGGAGCCGATCGGCTGTTCCCAGTATCGGGTCCTGCCCCTGATTCAGATGGCCGACCTGACCGGCGTCTATGGCATCTCCTTTCTGATTGTCCTGGCCAACAGCCTTCTGGCCTGGGCCGCCTCCCGGCTGCCGGAGCGAAAGTCTCTTACGGCAACCGAAAAGGCCGGTGTGTCGGCCTTTTTCATCCTGTTTTTGATAATGGCGGGCAGCGCCTGGCTATACGGCGCGTGGCGCCTGACACAGGTATCGGCCATCATGACGGACGCGCCGAAAAAAAAGGTTGCCGTGGTCCAGGGCAACATCGATCAGAACCAGAAATGGGATTTTGCTTTCCGGGATGCCACCGTTGAAAAATACCTGGCATTGTGCCGCCTGGCCGCCGTTGAAGGCCCGGAC
>JBMORB010000487.1:0-4980 GCA_049320925.1 Thermodesulfobacteriota bacterium
TATCATGCCTTACATCAGCGCGGCTATTATTCTGGAGCTGCTGACCGTGGCGGTTCCCTATCTGGCTCAGCTTAAGAAAGAAGGGGAACAGGGCCGGAGAAAGATCACCCAGTATACCCGGTACGGCACCGTGGTGCTGAGCATCATTCAGGGTTTTCTGATGGCCGTGGGTATTGAAAAAATGGGTGCCGTGATTGATCCGGGCTGGTCCTTCCGGCTTATGACCGTCGTCACCCTGACCGCGGGCACGGCCTTTATCATGTGGCTGGGCGAACAGATCACGGAAAAGGGAATTGGAAACGGCATCTCCCTGATTATCTTTGCCGGTATCGTGGCCCGCATGCCGTCTGCCATCATCAATACCGTCCGGTTGATATCCACCAAGGATATGGGCGTGTTTGGCATCGTCATTCTGCTGATTTTCATGGTGCTGGTGATCGCCTTCATCATTTTTATGGAACAGGGGCAGCGCCGGATCCCGATCCAGTACGCCAAGCGGGTGGTGGGACGCCGCATGTACGGCGGCCAGAGCACCCACCTGCCCCTGAAGATCAATACGTCGGGGGTTATTCCGCCCATTTTCGCTTCGTCGATTATGATGTTCCCGGCCACCATGGCGGGTTTTATCACCGTTCCGCTGGTTCAGGACATCGCCGCGACCCTGATGCCGGGCCGGCTGGCTTACGAAATATTTTACGTGGCCCTGATCTTCTTCTTCTGCTACTTCTATACGGCCGTGACCTTCAAGCCCGATGACGTGGCGGAAAACATGAAAAAACAGGGCGGTTATATTCCCGGCATTCGCCCGGGAAAACGGACCGCGGATTATATCGACCGCGTGTTGACGCGCATCACGCTGGGTGGCGCCGCTTATGTGTCGGCCGTGTGCGTGCTGCCCACCGTACTGATCTCGCAGTTTAACGTGCCTTTTTACTTTGGCGGCACGGCGCTGCTCATCGTCGTCGGTGTAGCCATCGACACAACGGCCCAGATGGAATCCCACATGATTCAGCGCAGCTACGAGGGATTTCTGAAAAAGGGCATTCGAGGACGCCGGTAAGGGACCAGAGAACAAAGATCGGGAGGCTTGCGGGCGGACATGGCGAAGGAAGAGGCGATAAAAGTCGAGGGCACGGTTCTGGAGACCCTGCCAAACGCGATGTTCAAAGTCGAACTTGCGAACAAACATCAGGTGCTGGCGCATATTTCCGGCAAGATGCGTATGCACTTTATCAAAATTCTACCGGGAGACAAGGTGACGGTTGAACTTTCACCTTATGACCTTACCCGGGGTCGGATTACCTACCGGGAAAAGTAGTTTATAAGAAGACATCTGAATGTCGGGAACGGGTCCCGATTGGAAATACAGGAGTGTGAGCCATGAAGGTACGAGCGTCGGTTAAGAAAATCTGCCGCAACTGCAAAATTGTCAGGCGCAAAGGCGTTATCCGGGTAATCTGCGTCAACAAACGGCATAACCAGCGGCAGGGATAAAACAAACAGGAGGATTCGGGTTTGGCAAGAATTGCGGGTGTAGATTTACCAAAGCGGAAACGGGTCGAGGTAGGGTTGACCTACATTTACGGCATCGGCCGGTCCACGTCACGGAAGATACTGGACAGGCTGAACATTAATTATGATACCAAGGTCGATCAGCTCACCGAGTCTGAAATCAGCGCGATTCGAAATATTCTCACCAATGAACAGAAGGTGGAGGGTGAACTGCGCACCGAAATTTCCATGAATATTAAACGGCTCATGGACCTCGGCTGCTACCGTGGGCTGCGTCACAGAAAGGGGCTTCCGTGCCACGGCCAGCGGACCAGCACCAATGCCCGCACACGCAAGGGACCCAAGCGCACGGCCGTCAAGAAAAAGAACTTAACCAAGAAATAACCTAATCAGACCGGGATTGGCATAAATGGCAAAACGAGTCCAGACAAAGAAAAAGGTAAGAAAAAACGTGGCAAACGGCGTGGTGCATATCCAGTCCACGTTCAATAATACTATCGTTACCGTTACCGATGTAGCCGGCAATGTAATCTCATGGTCTTCGGCTGGCGGGCGCGGTTTCAAGGGCTCCCGCAAGAGCACGCCTTTCGCGGCACAGACTGCTTCCGAGGATGCGGTGAAAAAGGCGGTGGCGCAGGGGATGCAGAGTGTCGAGGTCTTTGTGAAGGGGCCGGGCCCCGGCCGGGAATCGGCGCTGCGCGCGGTGCAGGCCGCCGGCGTCACGGTGACCATGATTCGGGACGTAACCCCCATACCCCACAACGGTTGCAAACCCCCCAAACGGCGCCGGGTGTAACGGGCAAAAATATCAGACTGAAAAGCAGCGGGATGCTTTATAGAAGGAGGAAGTGATTTGGGACGATACAGAGAATCGGTGTGCAGAATTTGCCGGCGTGAGAATCTGAAGCTGTTTCTGAAAGGGGACCGGTGTTATTCCGATAAATGCGCCTTTGACCGTAGGGGATATGCTCCGGGAGAGCACGGACAGCTTCGTCCGAAGTTTTCCGGCTACGGTATTCAGCTTCGTGAAAAGCAGAAGGTGAAGCGCATGTACGGCCTGTCCGAGAATCAGTTCCGCCGTATTTTTGAAAAAGCGGATCGCCAGAAGGGCATCACCGGCACCAACCTCCTGGTGCTGCTGGAGTGCCGTTTCGACAACACGGTCTACCGGCTCGGGTTTGTCAACTCCCGCACCCAGGGCCGCCATCTGATACGGCATAACCATTTTCTCGTCAACGGCAAGAAGATCGATATCCCTTCCTATGTGCTCAAGCCCGGAGACGTGATCGAGGTCAGAGAGAAGAGCCGCAGCATGCAGTTGCTTGACGAATCCCTTTCAGCGGTGGAGCGGCGGGGGATCCCCCAGTGGCTTTCCCTGGAAAAGGAGAACAAGCGCGGTGTTGTAAAGAACCTGCCCGTTCGAGAGGACATCACCATCCCCATTCAGGAGCAGCTGATCGTCGAGCTTTACTCCAAGTAAGTTTATCGCCCGGCGGCGCAAAGGACCGGGGAGGCATTAAACCGAACGGTCGGCGGGGATATATTCTCTTTGCAACCAAATGTGGAGATCGTCATGGAAAACGAATTGATGTATATGAACTGGCAGGAAATGATCCGTCCTGAAAAGATTCAGGTGGAGGCTGCCACTCCTTTTTATGGGAAGTTTGTCTGCGAACCCCTGGGACGGGGGTTCGGGATTACCATCGGTAACGCCCTGCGGCGCATTATCCTCTCTTCCCTGCACGGCGCCGCGATTACTTCCGTGAAGATCGACAAGGTAACGCACGAGTATTCCACCATCGAGGGTGTGCTGGAAGACGTTTCCGAAATCATATTGAATCTCAAAGAGGTGCGGCTGAAGACCAGTACGGCGGCCGCCAAGACCATTCGCATCGACGTAAAAGGCCCCGCCGCGGTGACCGCCGGCGATATCGTCAGCCCCGACGGCAAGGTCGAGGTCCTGAACCCGGAGACTCACATCGCAACCCTTTCCGAGGGTGTTCACCTGAAAATGGACATGACGGTGAAGGTGGGCCGTGGATACGCGCTGGCCGAGGCCAACAAGGACGAGAACGCGCCGGTGGGCACCATTCCCATCGACGCCATGTTTTCGCCCATCCGGCGGGTCAACTATGTGGTCGGTAACTCCCGGATCAAGCAGAAGACCGACTACGACAAGCTGACCCTGGAGGTGTGGACCGACGGCAGCATTCTGCCCGAGGACGCCGTAGCCTTTGCCGCCAAGATCCTCAAGGAGCAGATGACGGTCTTTATCAACTTTGATGAAAGCGCCGAGCCCGAACATGCCCGGCGAAAGGACGATGCCGGCAGCAAGGTGTTCAACGAGAACCTGTACCGCAGCGTCAATGAGCTGGAGCTTTCCGTTCGCAGTTCCAACTGCCTGAAGAACGCCGAGATCGACAAGATCTATCAGCTGGTGCAGAAGACCGAAGCGGAAATGCTGAAGACCAAGAACTTTGGAAGAAAATCGTTAAACGAAATCAAGGAACTGCTGGCCGAAATGGGACTCTCCCTGGGCATGGACCTGGAAGGGTTTGTTCCGCCGGCGGACGATAAAAAGGAAAAAGGGGAGTAGATCGACCGATGAGACATCGTAAGAGTGGTGTGAAACTTGGCAGAACGGGCAGTCACAGGAACGCGATGTTCCGCAACATGGTGACCTCTCTGCTGAAACACGAAAAGATAGAGACCACGGACGCCAAGGCCAAGGAGTTGCGGCGGTGGGCGGACCATGTGATCACCCTTGCCAAACGCGGCGACCTGCATGCCCGGCGCCAGGTGCTGGCCATTGTCCGGGAAAAGGACGTGGTGCACAAGCTGTTTGCCGAAGCGGCCGAGCGGTTCGGCTCACGGGAAGGCGGATATACCCGGCTCACCAAGATCGGCAGCCGGGCCGGCGACGCCGCGCCCCTGACCCTGATCGAGCTGGTTTCCCTGACCGAGGCATCCAAAAAGAAAGCCAAAAAGGCCGCGCCGGCGGAAAAAACCGCCCCGGCTTCGGAAACAACGTCGCAAAAGACGGAAGCCGCGCCCGCACAAGAAACCCCGGCCCCCGAAAGCACGGAAGCGTCCCCGGCATCGTCAGAAGCCCCGGCAGAAGGACAGGAGCCGGCCAAAGAGTAAATTCAAATTCCGGAAAATTCTTATAAGAAGATTCAAAGAGCCGCACGGCAGTCCGTGCGGCTCTTTTGTTTTCGTTTCGCACTTCACTTGCTATCTGATAGAAGCATAAGGCCAGTATCATGAAAGAAAATGAAAATGTAGCGGAAGGCTTCAGCCTTCCACAACAAGGGCCTCGGATAGTGTGTTAATTAAGGAAGTCTGAAGGCTTCCCCTGCACGGGCCGGGGCAGCCGCCGGGTATCTCATGAATGCGGGTCAGCGGGCGGCTTTCTGCTCATAAAGCCGCTCGTCGGCTTTCTTCAGCAGAACGGCGGGATCTTCCATG
>JBMORB010000488.1:0-4960 GCA_049320925.1 Thermodesulfobacteriota bacterium
CTTGACACCGCCGCCCTTTCCCCGTCCCCCGGCGTGAATCTGGGCCTTGACCGCCACCGGAAAGCGGCCCAGGTTCTTGGCCGCGTCCGCCGCTTCGCCGGCCGTCCGGACCACATGGCCGGCCGGCGTTGGAATGGCGTACTTTCGAAACAGCTCCTTGGTTTGAAATTCGTGTATTTTCATCAGCTGATCACGCACAGGACGGCGTCCTTGGGAACCGAATCGCCGCTGCCGAAATTAATGGCCGTGATTGTTCCGCCCTTGGGTGCGGGCAGGGCATTTTCCATTTTCATGGCCTCAAGGATCACCACGGTTTCCCCTTCGGCCACGCTGTCTCCCACTTTCTTGAGGTACTTGACGATCATGCCCGGCATGGGCGCGGTCAGCGGCGTGCCGTCTGCCGGCGCCGGCGTTGAGGCGGGCACGGTAATCTGGGCCGGCGCCTCCGCCGCCGGAGCGGGTGATGCCGGAGCCGCCGGGGCCGCCGGAGCGGGCGCCGCGTGGGGGGCGGCAAACATGGGCTGGACCGGCGCCGATCCCAGTCGGGCCGCGGCCTGCTGAATGTAGCTGATCACCGGCGAATCTCCGGATTCGTCCACGCCCACCTCGAAGTATTCGTTGTCCACAAACACGTGGAAGGTTCGGAAAGACTCGCTTTTTGCCGGGATATCATGCTTGTCGGTCTTTTCCACCACCTTCCCGGCCTTGGCCTTGGCCACCAGGGCCTCCTCAGCCTTGGCCTTTTCCAGGCTCTTGGCCCGCACCGATGCGGGCGGTTCCTCAAGCCCGTACTTCCATCTTAGGAATTTTTTCCCGGTCACCGGGTAGATGGCGTAAAGGATCAGGTCGTCGATGTCCACGGCCGTGTCCCCGATTTCCTTTTTGGCTTTGTCCAGCTCGGGATCGATAATCTCCGCCGGCCGGCCGGTAAAAGGGGTCTCTCCCCGGGGATATCCGGCCAGGGCCTTTTTCTGGACTTCCGGGTCGATGGGCACCGCGGTTTTCCCGTACAGGCCGTAGCACAGGTCCTTGACCTGGTCGGTGATGCGGGTGTAGCGCTGGCCGTCCTTGTCGAACAGCACGTTGTTGACCGTCTGCACGCCGACGATCTGGCTGGTGGGCGTGACCAGGGGAATCTGGCCCAGGTCCTTGCGCACTTTGGGAAGCTCTTTGTAAACATCGGGAAGCCGATCCAGGGCGTCCATTTCCTTGAGCTGGCCAAAGAGGTTGGAGAGCATGCCGCCCGGGGTCTGGTGTAAAAGCACGTTGATGTCGATGACCGACATGGTGGGCTCGTTTAAGAACTGCTTGTACTTGGGCATCACTTTTTGTTCCAGGATATCGTCGATTTCCACCAGCTTCTTGATATCGAATCCGGTGTCCCGGCTGGTGCCCAGCAGGGCCATGACCATGGGCTCCACCGCCGGGTGGGAGGTGCGGTAGGCATAGGGCGACAGGCAGGTGTCGAGAATGTCCACCCCGGCCTCCACGGCCTTCAGATGGGCCATAGGCGCCAGGCCGGAGGTAAAGTGACTGTGGAAGTGAATGGGCGGCTTGACCGTTTCCTTGAGGGCCTTGACGATGTTGTAAATGTCGTAGGGCGCCACCAGCCCGGCCATGTCCTTGATGCAGATGGTGTCGGCGCCCATGCTCTCCAGTTCTTTTGCCTTGGAAACAAAGTAATCCACGTTGTAAACCGGCCCGCCCAGCCGGGGCTCGGTGAGGGAGTAGCAGATGGTGCCCTGAAAGTGCTTGCCGCACTTCTTGATGACCGAAACAACGGTCTCAAAGTTGCGAAAATCGTTGAGCGCGTCAAAGGTCCGGAAGATATCCATTCCGTTTTCAGCGGCCCGCTCCACAAAGGCGCGCGCCACGTCGTCGGCGTAGTTTCGGTAGCCGACCAGGTTCTGGCCCCGCAGCAGCATGGAAAAGGGGGTCTTTTTAAAATAGCGCTTGAGAGTGCGGATGCGTTCCCACGGGTCTTCATTTAAAAACCGGTGCATGGTGTCAAACGTGGCGCCTCCCCACATCTCCACGGCCCAGAACCCCACCTCGTCCATCAGGCCGGCCACGGGGATCATGTCCTCGGTGCGGCCCCTTGTGGCAAAGAGGGACTGGTGACCGTCCCGCAGGGACAGGTCCATGATCTTCAACGGGTTTTCTGCCTTGGGCCGGTCCGGGGCGTAATTCATGGCCGTCATTTTTACCGAATGATGGTCGCTCATGGTCATCTTCTCCTTGGCTGTGTTTGAACGCGTATATCGCTATTTCATGGATTTGAGTTGCATCAGGGTGCGAAGCTGCATCTGGGACTGCCGTCCATTGGCGGCCCATGCGTTTTTACCGGCAAACGGGCCCCGCTCCAGTGCGGACCGGCCTCTGCTGGCCGCCACCAGGCCGGCCACGGCCGCCATCTCCGCCTCGCTCTTGATATAATTGATAACCGCCGCGCAGATGGCGGCCTTTACTTTTTTGTCCCGATCCTTCATGGGGCCTCCCTTATACCGGAATGTTGCCGTGCTTCTTGGGCGGACGGGCCTCCCGCTTGGTGCACATCAGTTCCAGTGCCTCGCAGATGCGCTGCCGGGTCTGCCGGGGAACAATGATGGCGTCCACATAGCCCCGTTCGGCGGCCCGGTAGGGGTTGGAAAACTGCTGCTTGTATTCCTCGATTTTTTCCCGCCGCTTGGCCGCCGGGTCATCGGCGCCCTGAATGTCCTTGCGGTAGATGATGTTGGCCGCGCCCTCGGCCCCCATGACCGCCACCTCGGCCGTGGGCCAGGCGTAGACCATGTCGGCGCCCAGGTGGCGGGAACTCATGGCCAGATAGGCCCCGCCGTAATCCTTGCGGGTGATCAGCAGCAGCTTGGGCACCGTGGCCTCGGAGTAGCACCAGAGCAGCTTGGCGCCGTGGCGGATGATCCCGCCCCACTCCTGGTCTTTCCCGGGAAGGTAGCCCGGCACGTCGGCGATGGTGAGCAGCGGAATGTTGAAGGCGTCGCAGAACCGGATGAACCGGGTGGCCTTGTCCGCCGCGTTGGAATCCAGGCAACCGGCCTGCACGGCCGGCTGGTTGGCGATGATGCCGATGGTGCGGTTGTTCATGCGGGCAAAGCAGATCAGAATGTTTTTCGCGTAATATTCATGGGGTTCGAATATCTCGTTGTTGTCCACGATGGAGCGGATCACCGTCTTCATGTCGTAGGGTTTGTTGGGATCATCCGGAATGACGGTGTCCAGGGCCGGGTCTTCGCGGAAAGGGTCGTCCCCGGTGGCCACCACGGGCGGGTCCTCCACGTTGTTGGAGGGAATGTAGGAAAGCAGTTTGCGGATCCGGTCAATGGCATCCCTGTCGTTTTCACAGGCAAAATGGGCCACCCCGCTCTTTTCATTGTGGGTCATGGCGCCGCCCAGATCCTCAAAGGTGATGCTTTCCCCGGTTACCGCCTTGATCACCTCGGGCCCGGTGATGAACATGTAGCTGGTCTTTTTGACCATGAAGATCCAGTCGGTCATGGCCGGCGAGTAGACCGCGCCGCCGGCGGTGGGGCCCATGATGGCCGATATCTGGGGAATCACGCCGGAGCACAGCGAGTTTCGGTAAAAGATTTCACCGTAGCCGGAAAGGGCGTCGATGCCCTCCTGAATCCGGGCCCCGCCCGAATCGTTCATGCCCACCACCGGGGCCCCGGCCTTGAGGGCCATGTCCATGACCTTGGTGATTTTTTTGGCGTGCATCTCGCCCAGGCTGCCGGCCCGGGACGTGAAGTCCTGGGAGTAGGCGAACACGGGGCGTCCTTCCACCAGGCCGTGGCCCGTGATCACGCCTTCAGAGGGGATATCCACCTTTTCCATGCCGAAGTTGGTGCATCGGTGGGAGACAAACATGTCCAGCTCCCTGAACGAGCCCGGATCAAAAAGGGTTTCTATCCGTTCCCGGGCCGTGAGCTTGCCGGTCTGTTTGTGCTTGGCCACGGCCTCTTTTCCGCCCATCTCCCGGACGATGCGTTCTTTTTCCTTCAACTCCCTGATTCTGTCCTGTGTCGTACCCATATTCAACGTCCCCTTGCTAAAATATAAAAATCGGCGTGTAAAAAGGTTCGATACGTCAGACCGCCCGCTTTCGGGCACGGCAATCCATCACTGGCGCGTATTGTGCCGGGGCTTTTCCGCCTTTTCCGGCCGGTGTCCACAAACCCCAAAAACCTGCTATACTTTTAACCGCTTGTCAAGACAAAACAGAAGCGCGTCGGCACCGGCCGCGGCGGTGATTTCTCCCCGCTCTACCCGGGCCAGCACGATGGAAAGGCTTTCGGCGATTTCCGGCAGGGCCATAAAACGGTCTTTCATGCCCTCTTCCAGCAGCCGCCACATCCAGGCCGTGGCCTGATGCCGCCGCCTGGCCTCGAACTCGCCGCAGGACTGAAGGGCTTCCCGGTGGGCCAGAACGGTTTTCCATATCGTATCAATGCCCTGGCCGGTCAGGGAACTGCACGTGAAGACCGGCGGATGCCAGGCGGACCCGGAGGGCGAAAGCATGTGCAGGGCGGTTTCATACTGCTGCCTGGCAAAGCCGGCGGACTTGACGTTATCCCCGTCGGCCTTGGTCACGGCCACGGCGTCGGCCAGTTCCAGAATGCCTTTTTTGATGCCCTGAAGCTCGTCCCCGGCCCCGGCCAGCACCAGCACCAGGAAAAAATCCACCATGGCGGCCACCGCGGTTTCGGACTGGCCCACGCCCACGGTCTCCACCAGCACCACGTCGAACCCGGCGGCTTCGCACACCAGGATCGACTCCCGGGTCCGGGCCGCAATCCCGCCAAGGGTTTTGCCCGACGGCGATGGCCGGATGAAGGCAGAAGGATCGGCGGCCAGCTTTTCCATGCGGGTCTTGTCGCCCAGCACGCTGCCGCCGCTGCGGGCGCTGCTGGGGTCCACGGCCAGCACGGCCACGGTGAGC
>JBMORB010000489.1:0-4937 GCA_049320925.1 Thermodesulfobacteriota bacterium
GCAACACCCATCCTGGGAGGTATTGAACTATGGGACACCCGGATACGGTACATACCAATGCCTGTTGACGCTGGAAAGAGTGCTGCCGAAGCTGTCTTCTCCGTCGCTGGTGATTTATGGCTTTTTAGAGCACCATCTTGTCCGTAACATCGCCCCCCCATCCTGGCGCGCCGTATTAAACAGGGACCGCCGGCAGAAAATTTATATACCTTATGTTTCAGTGGATCAAAACGGCGCTCTGGTCCGGCATCCCGCGGCTCTTTACAAACAGTGGCCCTTAAGTCACTCCATGGCGATTGTCAAATTCGCGGAAGTTATGTGGCTGGCAACGCATGAGAGCCTGAAAGACAACAGAGAAATGGATGCCGCATGGCAACTTATCCTGATAGAAATAAGAGATCTGTGCATTCGGCATGGCTGCCGTTTTGTCGTGGCGCTTTTTCCCCTGGCTCATCAGAACGAGAAGCAGTTTTACATAAATTTTTTCAAGTTAAACAACATTGAGTTTGTTGATTGTGACATCGCCCTGTCAAAAGAATTTTTATTGGAAAAAGACCCCTCTCATCCAAATACCAAAGCCAACAAAATATGGGCCGAAGTAATAGGCAAAGCGCTTTGATTCAGGGGTTGTCAGAGGATCGTTCTGCCTGATCCGTCGGCCCGGATATTTTGCGCGTGCGGTTTCTTCTTGTCGACAAAACTCACACCATGGCGTCGATCTCCCGGATTTTTTCCCGCAGTCTTTTTTCAGACACGGGAAAGGCGGTTTTCAGTTCCTGGGCGAAAACCGAGACCTTGTACTCCTCGACCATCCAGAAAAATGACTCCACGGCCCGGCGTTTGTCGTCGGAGGTGTCGGACGAAAGGCCGGCCACCAGCCGGTCAAGTTCCGCCTTCGCCCATGCCGCTTTTCCAGCTTTCTTCCGGTCCCCGCCGGGATTGTCCGCGGCCCGGCGGGCCCGTATAACGGCGGCCTGAATATAGCAGCCAAGCCGTTCCATGGCCGCCATGTCGTAAATCGCCACGAACGTTTCCGGCACCAGGGCCGCGAGTGCATCGGTTATCACCTTCAGGATGAGGCCCGTCCCGCTGCCTGCCTTCAGGGAAGCCGCAAGAACGTCCATCTGCCGCCGCGCCTCGTGATAAGCCACGATCACCGCCTCGGCGGCCGTTTTCAGGCGGTGGGCGCTCTCATACAGCTGTTGCGGCACTCGGGCCACATAAGCTTCAAAATCAGTTTGGGTCCGTATATCGACAGCCAGCAGGTCGTCAATCACCTTCTGCTTCATGCGCGCTTCAAGGACTTTTGCGCCGCCCAGCAGCACGGCACCGAAGGCCGCCTTCCCTGACAGGGCCAGATCCTGGTCCAGGTATCGGACCTCCCTGGAAAGCGACATCAGCAGCAGCCGTTTGACCCCCTGAAGATGGGCCGCCAGTGCCCGTTGCCGGCTTTCAAAAATCCGCAGGTCCACATGGTCACCCCGGTCCTCAATGCCGGGATAGACGCAAATTGTTTTTCTTTTCCCCTTCACGGCAATTTCTTCCGGCAGGTCGGGGAAATCCCAGGTCCGGCACCCGGTCTTTTCCCACTGCCGTTTCAGGGGCGCCAGTTCATCCGCCGACATGCCCGCGTCAAAGGATTGCCGAAGAATGTCGGGATTCCGGGAAGCCCCGATCTCCCGACGGGTCTCATCGGTGATGGCGATTCGCGTTTTCAGGTAGTCGGGGAGTTTTTCCGGCTGCCACGCGGCGGCCGGAATCTCCACGCCGAACCGTTTTCGGATAAACAGGGAAAGGGCCGACAGCAGGGGCTGCTTTTTTTGCGGCATCTCCGCCGTAATGGTCTCCACGGTGCGGTTGATGGGCACCAGCCGCCGGCGGTACTCCTTGGGCAGCCCCTTGACCAGGGCCGCGATCTTTTCAGGCAACAGGCCGGGCACCAGCCAGTCCAGATATTCGGGATCCACGTCCGGCACCAGTGGCGCGGGAATGCTGACGGTCAGGCCGTCGTCCTCCCTTGCCGGATCAAAGGCGTAGAGGCAGGCAAACCGCTCCCGGCCCAGGCGAATGGTGTCCGGGAACCGGGCCAGCTCAACGGCATCCGGCTCTTTTTTGAGTACGTCGGACCGTGACATCTTTAAAAAATCGTCCCCGTTTTCCGCCATCCTGTTTTTCAGGGTGCGCATGCTGTACACACCGGTATCCAGCCGCTGCCGGTAAAAAGCGAACAGGTCGTCATCGGCAACCAGAAAAGTTTTGCGCCGCAGGCGGTTTTCAATATCGGCCCCCTCTTCGAGCAGGCGGGCGTTATGCGCCATAAAGGGCAACGCCTGTTTCACGTCGCCGTTGACCAGCGCGCTGCGGATAAAAATATCGGAGGCCGTGGCCGGATCCACCCGGCCATAGGAAACCGATTCCTGAAAATCGATCACCAGGCCGAACAGGGTGGTCCGGCAGTCGGCCACCACCTCCTCCCGGCTTTTGCGCCACCTCGGATTCAGGTAGGTCCGGCGGCACAGGTCCCCGGCCAGAGGCAAAAGCCATTTTCTGTCTATGGCGGCCACGGTCCGGGCATAGAGCCGGGAGGTCTCCACCAGCTCGGCGGCAACGATCATGGTAGGTTCGGCGTTGAACAGGGCCGAGCCGGGAAAAATCATCACCGTTTTCCCGCCGGCGGCGTTGTAGATGTTCTTTTCCTTTTTCTCGGCGATGTTGGAAAGATAGCCGCAGAGCAGGGACCTGTGAAACGCCGCGTAAAACCCGTCCGGGTCCCGGTGCCGTTCAATGGCGGCGGCTCCCGCTTCCGCCAGTCCGTGCTCTTTTGCGATTTCCCCGATCTGGGCGTGCAGGTCCCGCCACTCGCGCATGCGCCGAAAGGAAAGAAAGTGGTCCCGGCAGAACCGCTTCAACTGGGCCGTTCCCTTATCCCGGCACGCCTCCCAGATATTGAGCAGGGTGATAAAATCAGAGGCCGGATGAGCAAAGGTCGCGTGCATGGCCCGGGCCTCCTTTTCCTTTTCCGCCGGCGTCTCCCGGGGATCCTGCATGCTCAGGGCCGACACCACCACCATCGCCGCCTCCAGGCACCTGTTTTCGGCGGCCTCGATGAGAATCCGGGCCAGCCGGGGATCGACCGGAATTTTTGCCATGAGCCGGCCGGTGTCGGTCAGCCGCCAGGCCCCGGACCGCCTGCCGGCCGCGGCAATAGCCCCCAGTTCCATCAGGGTGTCGTAGCCGTCCCGGACGCTCTTGTCCACGGGCCGGTCCACAAAGGGAAAGGTGTCCGGTGTTCCCAGTTTCAGGGCCGTCATGCGCAAAATGACTTCGGCCAGATTGGCCCGCAGAATTTCGGGCGGTGTGAACAGGGGCCGGGAGTTGAAATCCTTCTCTTCATACAGCCGCACGCACACGCCGTTTTCCACGCGGCCGCACCGGCCGGCCCGCTGCTGACAACTGCTCCGGGATACCGGGCGCACCGACAGGGAAGTGGTGCGGGTGCGGGGGTTATAATAAGAAATCCGGGCAAGCCCGGTGTCCACCACGTACCGGATGCCGGGAATGGTGATGGATGTTTCAGCGATGTTGGTGGCCACGATGATTTTCCGGCCCGGCGGCCGGGTAAAGACGGCCGCCTGGTCGGCGCCGGAAAGCCGGGCGAAAAGCGGCATCACCGTCGTGGCTTGAAGGCGGCGGCCCTCAATCATTTCGCAGGACTCCTTGATGTCCTGGGCCGTGGGCATGAACACCAGAATGTCGCCGGACCGGTGGCGCCGGCAGATGGTTTCCACCGCGGCCACGGCCTGTTCCACGTAGGTCCGGGAATCGCTTTCTCCGGGCTCCGTCTCCGGCGGCGCGTACTGAATCTCCACCGGGTACATCCGGCCCGACACCTCGATCACCGGGGCGTCGCCAAAGGCCTTTGAAAATTTTTCCGTGTCGATGGTGGCCGAGGTGATCACCACCCGCAGGTCGGCCCGTTTTCCCAGGACCTGCTTGAGAATGCCCAGGATAAAGTCGATGTTCAGGCTCCGCTCGTGGGCCTCGTCCACCACGATGGCGTCATATTCGTTCAAAAACCGGTCCTGGTGGGCCTCGGCCAGCAGAATGCCGTCGGTCATGACCTTGATCAGGTGATCGTCGGAAACCGTGTCGGAAAACCGGATCTTGTGGCCCACCAGGGGCGACGGCGCCGGCCCCAGCTCTTCGGCGATGCGGGCCGCCACGGAAACCGCTGCGATGCGCCGGGGCTGGGTGCAGCCGATCCGGCCGTCTTTGCCGCAACCGGCGGCCACGCAATAACGGGGAATCTGGGTGGTCTTTCCCGATCCGGTGGCGCCGGAAATGATCACCACCGGGTGCTTTTGAATTGCCGTGATGATACGGTCCTGGCTGGCGGCAATGGGCAGGGCCGGATCAGATGGAAGTAATGGAAACCGGTCATGCCGCGAGGCCCGAAGGGCCGCCGAGCGTTCCAGCCGTTCAACCAGCCGGGTCAGCTCCTTTTCCATGGCCGGTCCGGACAGGGAGCGCGTTCGGCCTTTCATGAGCGACAGCCGCCGCAGGGCGTACAGCCGGTCGGCCCGCAGCGCCTGACCGGCAAGACGGTATGCTGTTTTTATCAAATCGCCGGGCACCTTGCCCCCTTTATCCGGAGCCTTGTTTTTTCATCATTCGACATGCGACCCGAAAGTTTATGGCTGATTCTGCCTGACAGAGACTGTTTTTTCAACAACGGTTTTCCAAAAGCGGCAATGAAAAATTTGACCCGTTTTAAAATCAAAGATATGCTGAGACCGTTTTCATCATATCGCAAACCGGCAAAAGGGGGGACCATGCTCCGTTATTTCCTGGTGTCACTGGCCATCGGCATCGTCACGGAATCGGTCGCATGGAAGTGGCGGCTCTGGACATATAAAAAAATCATGCCCCCGGTCTTC
>JBMORB010000490.1:0-4923 GCA_049320925.1 Thermodesulfobacteriota bacterium
GCCATGTCGATTTTCGCCCGCAGAATGTAAGTGCCGTCGGCAAACTCGCCGGCCCGCATGCGCCGGAAAAGGTCTAAGTTTTCCTCAACCGGCCGGTCCCGGTCCGGGCTGGGCTGTCCCGGCTCGGTCAGGGTGCCCCGGGTGCGGCGGATGTCCTCGGCGGAGAGGCTGCACACATACGCCTTGCCGTCTTTAATCAACTGCTGGGCAAAAGCGTAGAGCCGTTCAAAATAGTCGGAGGCAAAATAGACGCGGTCGCCGGGGTCAAAGCCCAGCCATTTGACATCCTCCTGAATGGAGTCCACGTACTCCACGTCCTCCTTGCCGGGGTTGGTGTCGTCAAACCGCAGGTTGCAGACGCTTTTGGCATACTCTCTGGCGATGCCGAAATTGAGGCAGATGGACTTGGCGTGGCCGATATGAAGATACCCGTTGGGCTCCGGTGGAAAACGGGTGACCAGACCGTCGGGATATTTGCCGGCGGCCAGGTCTTCATCAATGATCCGCCGGATAAAATCAGTGCTTTTTTCGTTCATGGGGCTGCTCCGGAAATTCTAATTTTTAGAGATGGCCTTATATATAGGATTTTTGAGGTTGATACAACAACATCATCTCCCACTGTTGCCCAAAAACGGTTTTAACCGTGGCGGCACATCTCTTGATTCGTTTATCCAGATCAAAATCGCTATCGCTATCGGTATCGAAATCGAATTTAATGTACGGTGAGTTTTTAAAAAAAGTTCTCTCTCTTTTCCTTCACCGGATCCCATCCATGCTGCCGGAGCGGTAGCCGGCCAGGTCAAGAGCAACATGGGAAAATCCGATTCGCCTGAGTTTTTGTACGATGGGGTCGCGCACGGCCCTTGCCGCCAGCGATTCCACGGCCTCGGCCGCCACCTCGATGCGGGCCGTTTTGCCGTGGCACCGGACCCGGCAGGGGCGATACCCGGCCTCGATCAGCACCTCCTCGGCCTGTTCGATCATGGCCAGCAGTTCGGGCGTGATGGGCGTGCCATAGGGGATGCGGGTGGCCAGGCAGGTGCCGGCCGGCTTGTCCCAGGTGAACAGCCCCATCCGCCGGGAGGCTTCCCGTATTTCCGGCTTGGAAAATCCGGCCAGGGCCAGGGGCGAAATTATGCCGGCCTCGTCGCCGGCGGCAAGGCCCGGCCGGTGTTCGTTCAGATCATCGGCGCAAACGCCGTCGGCCAGGCGGCCGATGCCCAGCTTTGCCGCGGCTTGTTTCAACTCGGCCCAGATCATTTTTTTACACACGTAGCACCGGTCCGGCCGGTTGGCGGCAAACGCCCCGTCGGCCATGCGGCCGGTTTCCACCAGAATGTGCCGGACCCCAAGGCCCGCGGCCATGCGGGCCGCCTCAGCCCGTTCCCGGGCGGGGTGCATCGGGCCCGCCGATGTCAGGGCCGTCACATTGTCCGCCAGCACCCGGCGGGCCACGGCCAGCAGGAAGGCGCTGTCCGTGCCGCCGGAAAAAGCCACGGCCAGGGGGCCGTTCATTTCCAGGAGCGCTTCAAGGCGTTTCTGTTTTTCTTCCATGCGCTGTATTTCCCGGCCACGCCCGGCCTGCCGGCGTACCGGCGGCGGGCAAAAAAGGTTTACAAGGTCCGGCGCTTTTTATAAGATGACACAGTCTGTTTTTGGCAGTTGCCTGACCGCGTTGGTTTTTTCGCGGGGCCGCCCGGACATGCCACGTCCCGTCATCATACATGATGGAACTCGTATTTTCAAAGGAGTGAGTCGGTATGGGCAAGAAAAGCCTGTTTACATCCACCACGGCCGACGGCGCGGCATCGCCGGGAAAAAAGCGGCCGGCAAAGAAAAAAGCGGACCAGCAGACGCCTCAGGCCCCCCCGGTTCCCGCCAAAGAAAATTCGCCTCCGCACGATCCCGTGGCACGGACCCCGGCCGCCTCAGCCAGGCCGCCCGCAACACCGGCGGGTGCTGTTGGCGTGTCTTTGGGCTGTTCGGCGCCGGTGCTGCCTCAGATCCTGGAGGATGACGGTGATTCCATGACACGGCTGGTTCTCGGCGTCGTGGGCGCCGTGGCGTTTATCGTGCTGATCCTGCTGGTTGCCAGTTCCATGAACGCGGGGCGTTATTATGTGAAGGAGTCCAGGGGCGCGGTGGAAATCTGGAAAGGTGATTTTTCGCCCGGCGGCGGCCAGCGGATTCTGGTGCTCCACGATGCCGTGTGGGACATGAAAAAGAAGAGGTACTATAACAGGGAAACGGCCCTGGGCTTTGCGTCGCGTTATTATGTGCGGAAGGCCGGCGATCTTCTGGAAGCCCAAGGGGTGCGCGATTATCCCCGTATTCTCTCTTACGTGGACAAGGCCATTGTGCTGAATGCCGACATGGGAAACGACGACCGCGCGGCAGTGCTTGAAATCGTGAAAAAAGACATACAGGAGGCGGCCCTTCTCGACTCCGGCGAGCCGGAAACCCTGGGGCTGGTGACAAGAAAGATCAATGCCGCCGGGCACGGGCTGGCCGGCCTCCTGTTTGAAGATCGGTAAAAACAGCAGTCCCGCGGCCTGACCCGGAAAAGGAGAGGGCGGTGATGACGGACCGGAAAGCATCTTCCCAGGGCAAATCGCGTGCCCGGCAATGGATAAAACCGCTGTTCTTTCTGGCCGTGGCGGCCCTGCTGGTGATGGCCCTTCGCCGTTTCGCGGGGCCGGACCGTGTGCTGGAAACCGTCGGCCGGCTGGTGACCGCCACGGGTGACATGGGATGGCGGGCGCCGGCCCTTTTCGGCGCGCTTTATATACCGGCGGCGGTGCTGATGGCGCCCGCCTCGGTTCTCACCCTGGCCGGCGGGTTTTTCTTCGGCCTGGTCAAGGGGACCATCGCGGTCTCCATCGGCTCCACCCTGGGCGCCGGGGCCGCCTTTCTGACGGGCCGCTATCTTGCCAGGGGATGGGTGGCCCGGAAAATCGGCGGTAACCCCGTGTTCGCGGCCCTGGACGCGGCCCTGGCCCGGGAAGGATGGAAAATCGTGGGCCTGACCCGCCTGTCGCCGCTGTTTCCCTTCAACCTGCTCAACTATGCCTTCGGCATCACCGGGGTGCCTTTTTCCCACTATCTTCTGGCTTCCTGGATCGGCATGCTGCCCGGCACCCTGATGTATGTGTATATCGGGTCCGCGGCCGGCAGCCTGGCCCAGCTGGGGAGCGGACAGCGGCCCGTTTCCGCCGCGCAGTGGGCGCTTTACGCCGCCGGCCTGGCCGCCACCGTTGCGGTCACGCTGTATGTTACCGCCCTGGCCCGCCGGGCCCTGAATACCAAAGTGGCGGCCGGTCCGGATTCAACCCCTCAATGACAAGGAGGACGTTATGTCCGTCCAGAATCATGACGAACCGGTATCAGTGGATACCCACGACAAAAGATGGCTGGAACGGGTGCGCCCCGAAGGGTGGACCAATCCCCATCCGGCCCTCATGTACAACCTGGTGGTCATTGGCGCGGGCAGCGCCGGGCTGGTGACCGCGGCCGGGGCCGCGGCCCTGGGCGCGCGAGTGGCCCTGGTCGAGCAGGAACGGATGGGCGGGGACTGCCTGAACACCGGGTGCGTGCCCTCCAAGAGTCTCATCCGCCCGTCCCGGCTGGCCCACGAGATGCGGAACGCCTCAAAAATGGGCCTGTCCGGCGGGGTGAACGTGTCCCAGGCCGATTTTGCCGCGGTGATGGAACGGCTGCGCAGAATACGCGCCAACATCAGCGTTCATGACGCGGCCTCCCGTTTCCGGGACGAACTGGGCATTGACCTGTTTTTCGGCCGGGGTTTTTTTACCGGCGCCAACATCATTTCCGTGGGGGGTGATATTCTCCGGTTCAAAAAGGCGGTCATTGCCACCGGCGCCAAACCGTTGGTGCCGCCGCTGCCGGGCCTGGCCGGGTCCGGTTTTCTCACCAGCGATACCGTTTTTTCACTGACGCGGCGGCCCACTCATCTGATCGTGATCGGCGGCGGCCCCATCGGCTGCGAGCTGGCCCAGGCCTTTGTCCGGCTGGGCGCCTATGTGTCCCTGATCGAGGGCGGGGGAACGCTTCTGCCCAATGAAGACAAGGATGCCTCCCGGCTGATCCAGGAGGCCCTGATCCAGGACGGCGTCACCTTGCACCTGAACGCCATGGTGTCCCACGTGACTTTTCATAAGGGAGAAAAGGTGGTGGGGTTCAACGTCGGCGGGGTAAAACAGCAGGTGGCCGGCGACGCCATTCTGGTGGCGGTGGGCCGGTCGCCCAACGTGGAAGGCCTGGGTCTTTCTGCCGCCGGCATTGATTCTGACCCCAGGGGCATCATTGTCAACGAGCGGCTGCAGACCACCAACCCCTGCGTCTATGCCGCCGGTGACTGCTGCATGACGCACAAGTTTACCCACGTGGCCGACGCCTCGGCCCGTATCGTGATCGGCAACGCCCTGTTCGGCGGCCGGGCCAGGGTGGATTCCCTGAATATCCCCTGGTGTATTTACACCGACCCGGAGGTGGCCCATATCGGCGTTAATGAAAAGGATGCCCAGAAACAGGGCCTTTCGGTGGATGCCGTGACGATCCCCATGGCCGAAGTGGACCGGGCCGTTACCGACGGCCGGACGGACGGGTTTGTCCGCCTTTATCTGAAAAAAGGCACCGACAGGATCGTGGGCGCCACCATTGCGGCAAACCGGGCCGGCGAGATGATCGGCGAAGTGGCGGTGGCCATGGCCGGCAACGTGGGCCTCAAGAAGATTGCCCGGGCGGTTTTCCCGTATCCCACTTATGGCGAGACGATCCGAAAGGCGGCGGATCTTTACAACCGGGGCCGCCTGACCCCGGTTGTGAAACGGCTGCTGGGCGCATGGATGAAGTGGCGGCTGAGATAGATCGGTTTTGTTTTATCGTGCTCGTGCTCGTACTCTT
>JBMORB010000491.1:0-4891 GCA_049320925.1 Thermodesulfobacteriota bacterium
CGTGGTGGTGTCAATGGCCTTGTCCGCGTCGTCATTGATCATGATGCGCACGGTTCCTTTGCGCACCAGGGTGGCCTCCAGCACCAGCAGCAGCACCACCAGGGCCATGATCACCGACGAAAAAACGCTGAAACTGACAACGTAAATCAAGGCGCGCTACCTTTTTTTAATTCCCGTTTCGCCTCGTAACGCAACACAGTAATTGGGCGTTTTACTGAGCCATCCCATAACCAGCTCACAATGTGATTCCTGAAAACAGCATAAAAGCCATGGCCATCAGCCCGGTCACCACCATGGTGATGCCGTAGCCTTCCAGGCCGGCCGGCGTGTCCGCGTAACGCAGTTTTTTGCGGATGGCGGCCATGGAGACAATGGCCATCAGCCATCCCAGACCCGAGCCGAACCCGAACACCAGGGACTCGATAAAGGTATACTGCCGTTCCACCATGAACAGCGACGCCCCCAGGATGGCGCAGTTCACGGAGATCAGGGGCAGAAACACGCCGAGGGCCGTGTAAAGGGCCTGGGAAAAACGGTCAATGACCATCTCAATGGCCTGGACCGTGGCCGCGATGGTGGCGATAAACGTGATAAATTTCAGAAAGCTCAAGTCGACGTTTGGCAGGCCGGCCCATACCAGGGCGCCGGGAGACAGCAGGTACGTGTAGACCGCCCAGTTGAGCGGCGTGGTCAGGGTCATTACAAAAATTACGGCAAACCCGAGGCCGGTGGCGGTATGAATGTTTCTTGACACCGCCACGAAGGAGCACATGCCCAGAAAGTAGGCCAGCAGGATGTTGCCCACAAAGACCGAGTTTAAAAATATGGTGATCAGGTCCTGCATGCTACTCCTTTTTCAGTGTCTTCTGCAGCCACACCAGCAGGCCGATGACGATAAAGGCGGCCGGCGCCAGCAACATGAAGCCCGCGTTCTCGTAGCCGGCGGTGTAGGCGGCCCGGGGAATCACCTGCACGCCGAACAGCTTGCCCGCGCCCAGCAGTTCGCGGATGGAAGCCACGATCACCAGCACCGAGGCGTAACCCGCGCCGTTGCCCAGTCCGTCCAGAAAAGCCAGGTGGGGCGGGTTGCCCAGGGCAAAGGACTCGGCCCGTCCCAGCACGATACAGTTGGTGATGATCAGGCCCACGAAAACCGACAGCTGTTTGCTGGTGTCGTACATAAAGGCTTTGAGAAACTCGTCGCAAAGGATCACCAGCGTGGAGATGACAGCCAGTTCCACGATGATGCGGATGTTTCTGGGGATCAATGACCGCATGGACGAAATGATCAGGCTGGAAAACGAGACCACGAAGGTCATGGCCAGGCCCATGACCAGGGCGGTTTTCAGCTGAACCGTCACGGCCAGGGCCGAACAGATGCCCAGCATCTGGATATTGATGGGGTTGTTGTTCCAGACCGACTCGAAAAAAGTTTTAAACGCCCTGGTCCTGGTCAGCTTCATGGCCCTGATTCCTTATACAGCTTTCCCTGTTTTGCTTTCAGCCTGACGCTTCGTACTCGAAATCCTGATCGTTTTATTTCCAGCCGTTGTTGCATGAAAGTCCGTCACGCGCATAGCTGTTCGTCACAGATCAACTGCCGTCCGCCTCTGTGTCGCATGCTCCGCCCGGCGGCGCGGTTTTAAAATGGTCTTTTCGGAATTTTACCGATACCGGTTCATATTCTTTCAGAATCGTTTCCAGCCCCTTGCTCAGATAGCGGCCGGTAAGGGTGGCGCCGCTGATACCGTCCACAAAGTTTTCCCTGGTTTCGGCCGGCACGCCGTCGGCCACGGCTCCCTTGGCGATGCCGACGGAAACAAATTCTCCGGCGGCATTGACGATTTTTTTGCCGGCAAAGTTTTTTTGAAACCACGCCTTCTCAATTTCACCGCCCAGGCCCGGCGTTTCCGAGTGCTGGTACACGGTAAACCCGGACACGGTTTCGCCGTCACTGGCCAGGGCCAGGTACCCTTTGATCTCGCCCCATACCCCCCGGGTGTCGATGGGAATGATATAGTTTTTAATGACCTGGTTTTCGCCGGTGTTCAGGTAAACCTGAAGGGCCTGGGGAAGACTTTCTCCGGGTGAAAGGGGACGACCGTCAGGTGACAGGCGCAGGCACCGGATGTGGTTGTCATAAAGCTGCTGGATTCTTGCCGGTGTGTGTCTTTCACCTTCCCGCACCAGGCCAACGGACTTTAATATATTTTTTTGCCGGTCGACGCGTATGTTGGCCAGCTGGTAGGGTTTGAGCCCCACGGCCGCGCCGGTGAGAAGAGCGCTGCACACCACGCACAATACCAGCGCGAATACGATGGATTTTAACGCGTCAGACATTGACGGCCTCTTGAGCGATCAATTTAGATGACTTCGTCAAAAGTTCAAGATCAAGGCGTCGCAAGTCCCGAGGAGTGAGGCGTACTGATCGTACGCCGCAGTGACGAAGGGCGCGGCGCAACACAGATATTGGGCTTTTGGCGAAGTCATCAGACATTGGGCACCCGTTTTTTTAAACGCAATGATATGGCCGCGTGATCCAGCAGCGGCGCGAACAGGTTCATGAATAAAATGGCCATCATCACTCCTTCGGCATAGGCGGGGTTAAAGACCCGGATCAGCACGGTGAGCGTGCCGATCAGAAAACCGTATAGCCACCGGGCGCTTTCCATGCCCGGCGCAGAAACCGGGTCCGTGGCCATGTAAACAATGCCGAAGGCGAACCCGCCCATGATCAGGTGGTAAAACGGATTTAATCCGTACCAGGGATGGGCCGCCGCCCCGGAAAGCGCATGCAGCAGCCATGCGGTGGAAAGCAGGCCGGCCACGCCGCCCAGAATGATGCGCCAGCTGGCGATGCCGGTGACCACCAGCAGGGCCGCGCCCATCAGGCACCAGAAGGCCGATGTGCCGGCCACGCTGCCGGGATAGAGGCCCATCAGAATCTTTTGCCAGGGCAGGCCGGACCGGACCAGGGCCGTTTCAATGGTGTCGCCGGCCTGGGTCAGGGCCGCCACGGCCAGGGGGGTGGCGCCGGTAAATCCGTCCACGCCGTTGCCGGCTGACAGACCGGCCACCCACACCGCGTCGCCGGACATGCGGGCCGGGTAGGCGAAAAAGAGAAAGGCCCGGCCGGTCAGGGCCGGGTTGAAGATGTTGCGGCCCGTGCCGCCGAAAATCTCTTTTCCGATCACCACGCCGAAGGAGATACCGACGGCGACCTGCCACAGCGGAATGGACGGGGGCAGGGTCAGCGGGAACAGCAGGCCGGTGACCAGAAATCCTTCGCTGATGGGGTGCTTGCGGAGCGAGGCAAAGAGCACTTCCCAGAAAAAGCCGACGCCGTATGAAACGATGATCAGGGGCAGCACGATCCGCAGGCCCCGCAGGGTCACGTCAAACCAGGATAACGAAAGGCCCGCGGCCGCCGATGCCTGGTAGCCGGTGTTGTAGATGCCGAAGAAAAGTGGCGGCATCAGGGCCAGGATCACCATGCTCATAAACCGCTTGAGGTCCAGGTTGTCTCGTACAAAGGGCGCCCGGGTTGCCGGAACGCCGGGGATAAAAAAGAAGGTTTCGGTGGCGTCAAACAGGGGGGCCAGCCGGGCAAGCCGTCCTCCTTTTTCAAAGTGGCGGCGCTGGGAATCAAAAAGGTCGCGAATCGTTTTCATGGGGTCGAAGTTTCCATGTAGTAGGCGTGCCGGGCCGCTTTGAGTTGTTCGGTCAGCTCGATTTTAGACGGGCACACGTAGGCGCACAGGCCGCACTCCACGCAGTCCAGCAGGCCGTGGGCCAGGAACTCCTCCACCTCGCCGGCCAGCACCGCCTTTAACGTGAACTGGGGCAGGATGTCCACCGGGCAGACCGCCGCGCAGGTGCCGCAGTTCACGCAGGCCCGTTTTTCGCCATGGAGCCCGGTGTCCATGGGCAGGGGGCCCCGCCGCAACCGGGACAGAAAGGCCCTGGAGCGGGTGGGCTTGCCGGCGCCTGGCCGCATGAATCCCAGGAATTCCGGTTTTCCACCGTCCGGCAGGGCGATGACCGAGGTTTCGTGCATGCCCAGATAGGTGTCCGGCGCCACGGCATGGCCGCGCCAGAGGCCGCCGGTCATCACCTGAATGTCTGGCGTCTTGTCGATGTCCGGCGCCAGCCGGGACAGGGGCGCGCCCATGCGGGTCCGGCAGTAGCGGCGGACCGCGGGTGTTGAGACCGCCGCCACCCGGTCAACGGGATAGCGGCCGGTGTCCAGAAATTCGCCCAGCAGCACCACGTCGGCGCCGTGAATATACCAGCTTCTGTTGTCGGCCGGGGAGGTGCGGGTGTGATAGAGCAGCACGCCGGGGTCGTCTGAGGGAAAGGGCCCTGCAACCGTGTGCGAAACGGCGGAACCGGCCGCTCCCAGGCGGGGGACGGTTTCCGGCGCGGCGGCCACCAGAACCCTGGGCGCCAGGCGCGAAAGGGCGGTCACGCCCAGTTTGAAACGCTCCGTTGCGCCTTTCAGATACACCGAAGGCCCGGCATGAAAGGGGTCCAGGGCCTCCATATTGACAAGAATCGCCGGGGGCTCGCTTTCCGGGTTGGCAATGTCCCGGAAGGGAAGCGCCCGCAGAAAAGGCCACAGGCCGCCTTTCATCAGGTGGGCGGTGATTTCCGCTTTTGCCATGGAGGTGATGCGGCTTTCAGTGAGCCGCTCAAAGGACTCGCAGGGCTCCTCTTTGTCCACGGCGATCACAATGGCGCGGATCACTCGCCGGGGCCCGAAGTCGATGGTTTCAACGGTGCCGCCGGCCGGCGATACAAAACGGATATCCGGGTTTCGCTTGTCCACAAAAAGCACCGACCCGCGGCGAACCCGGTCGCCTTCGGCCACATGGAGTTTCGGCTTGATAAA
>JBMORB010000492.1:0-4817 GCA_049320925.1 Thermodesulfobacteriota bacterium
AAGGCCAAGGATGAACTGGCCGCCATTATAAAAGATATTCCCGAAGACCTGCGGGACCATGCCCACATCCTTGAGACCCACATGGTGATGTTCAAGGACAAGATGCTCTACGGCAAGACCATAGACACCATTGAAAAGGAAAAGGTCAACGCCGAGTGGGCCTTAAAAAAGACGGCGGCCGATGTCCGCGAAATGTTCCGGGACATCGCGGACCCTTACATTAAGGGGCGGGTGACCGATATCGTGCATGTTTCCAACCGGATCATGCAGCAGCTGATGGGCACCGAGAAGGTGGATATCGGAAAGATCGACAAGCGGGTGATCCTGGTGGCCCATGATCTGTCGCCGGCCGATACCAGCCAGATTCAGCTCGACAAGATCAAGGGGTTTGTCACTGACCGGGGAGGCCGCACCTCCCACACCGCCATTATCGCCAGGACCCTGGACATTCCCTCGGTGCTGGGCCTTGAAAACGCCACCAAGGTGATCCACAACGACGACATCATCATCGTGGACGGCGAAAACGGCATTGTCATTATTCACCCCACGGATGAATCGCTGATCAAGTACCAGAACCGTGAGCAGGAATACGCGGCCTATAAGATCGACGTGGCCAAAAGCAGCCACCTGCCGTCCCGGACCGTGGACGGGGTGACGGTCAAGGTGCTGGCCAACATCGAGATGGTGGCGGAAATCGATCAGGCAAGAGAGTACGGCGCCGACGGCATCGGCCTTTTCCGGACCGAGTTTCTCTACCTGAGCCGCAAGGAGTTTCCCACCGAGGAGGAGCTTTTTGACGAGTACCGGAAGGTGGTGGAGGCCATGGCGCCAAAATCGGTGACCATCCGCACCCTGGACATCAACGGCGACAAGGCGGTGGCCTACGATCAGACCGAAGACGAGGCCAACCCGGCCCTGGGCCTGCGGGCCATCCGGTTCTGCCTCAAGCGGCCCGAGGTGTTTCAGACCCAGCTGCGGGCCATTCTGCGGGCCTCGGCCTTTGGCAACGCGAAGATCATGTTTCCCCTGATTTCCTGCTACGAGGAGCTGGAGCAGGCCAGGGAAGCCCTGGAAGCGGCCGCCGGTTCATTGACAAAGGACGGCCTGGCGTACAGCCGCAACATCGAGGTGGGGGCCATGATCGAGGTGCCATCCACGGTGATCATCGCCGACATGCTGGCGGACCTGGTGGACTTTTTCAGCATCGGCACCAACGACCTGGTGCAGTACTCCCTGGCCATCGACCGGGGCAACCGCCAGGTGGCCCACCTGTTCCAGACGTTTCACCCGGCGGTGATCCGTATGATCCGCCAGGTGATCGAAGTGGGCAAAAGCAAGGGCGTGGACGTGGTGATGTGCGGCGAGATGGCCGGATCCCCGGTCAACATGCCGATTCTGCTGGGCCTGGGCATGGAGCGGCTGAGTATGAACCCGCCGGTCATTCCCGTCATCAAGAACGTCATCCGCGCCATGAAGGCCGAAGACGCCAGGGTGTTCATGGACGAGGTGTTTAAAAAGACCACGGCCGCCCAGATCAGTGACCTGGTGACCCGGCGGTTCGGCGACCTTTTTGCCGCCATGCCGGGCATCACCCGGTAATCCACTTTATCCGGAGTCATCCGTTGGAATCCGTCCGCATCAAAATTGTCACCGAAAACAAAAAAGCGCGCCACGATTTTTTCCTCGAGGACGAGTTTGAGGCCGGCATGGTGCTCACCGGCACCGAGGTCAAGTCCCTGCGGGACGGCCGGGCCAACCTCAAGGACGCCTACGCGAAAATCAAAAACGGCGAGCTGTTTTTGTACCAGATGCACATCAGCGCCTATCCGTTCGCCCATTACGACAACCACGAGCCCGAGCGGCCCCGCAAGCTGCTGGTGCACAAGCGGGAACTGCGCAAACTCTACGGCAAGATCAACGAAAAGGGCTACTCCCTGGTCCCGGTCAAGGTCTATTTCAAGGCCGGCAAGGCCAAGGTTTCCGTCGCTCTTGCCCGTGGAAAGCGCAAGTACGACAAGCGCGAAGACATCAAGCAGAAAGAGGCCAGGCGGGACCTGGACCGGGCCAGAAAACGCAATCAGTAAACCCCGGCTTCTGTCATGCCGGGTTCCTGACCGGCATCCAGTTAAAATTGACCTTCATGCCTTCATCCAAATCGCTATCGGGATCGGTATCACTATCGGGACCGAATAGCCGCATTTCCGGCTTCCGTCACCCCGGCCCCGAACCGGGGACCAGTTAAAATGATTTTCCACACCCCATCTTGCTATGTACTTTTCTTTGGCGGCAAGAAAAGTACCAAAAGAACACTTTCGATTTACCATTTCCCTCTGAATGACTTTGCAAAAAGTCGGGCAGTTGTAGCGGCGGCCTCACGCGGCGCAAGCGCCTGCGCTGCGCGTCAGGCCGCCATGTGCGAGGACAACAGGGTTCGCCGATCTCTCCCGTGGAAGCCTGAACAGGCTGTTCGCTACCCTTCCCTCCCAATCGGGATCGCTATCGGAATCGAAATTCAAGAGGCGGTAAACCGCATCGATCCCGAACCCGATCCCGATAGCGATGTGGATAGGCGAATCTGTTTGAATAAACAAAAAGTTTTTTATTGAAACCCCTATTTTTATGCTTATTTTTACACCAATCCGTGTGGTTGAGACAACAACAGGAAAAAAGAAAAAAGGAGCGTAAAAGCCATGCGTTTCGATAAATTGACCATAAAGGCCCAGGAACTGCTTCAGGCGGCCCAGGCCGATGCCGGCGCCCGTGGACACCAGCAGATTGAACCCGAGCACCTGCTTTTTGCCATGCTGGAGGACAACACCGGCATCGTGGCCTCCATGATGGGAAAGCACGGCGCGTCCGTTGACGCCATCCGCCGGGACACGGTTGTGGCCCTGGAAGCCATGCCGAAAATTTCCGGCGCCGCCGCGGAAGTTTATATTTCCCGGCGGGCCAAGGCGGTGCTGGACGCCGCCTTCAACCAGGCCGCGTCCATGAAGGACGAGTATGTGAGCGTGGACCATATTTTCCTGGCCCTGCTGGATGAAAAGGGGGGCAAGGCCGCCTCAATTTTAAAGCAGCACGGCGTCACAAAGGACGCCATGTTAAAGGCCCTGCTCGACATCCGGGGCAGCCAGCGCGTCACGGATCAGAACCCGGAAGAAAAATACAAGGCCCTGGAAAAATACAGCCGGGACCTGACCGAACTGGCCCGCATGGGCAAGCTGGACCCGGTGATCGGCCGCGACGAGGAGATCCGCCGCGTGGTCCAGGTCCTGTCCCGCCGCACCAAGAACAACCCGGTGCTCATCGGCGAGCCGGGTGTGGGCAAGACCGCCATCGTGGAAGGCCTGGCCCAGCGCATCGTGGCCGGGGACGTGTCCGAAGGCCTTAAAAACAGGCGCATCGTGGCGCTGGACATGGCCTCCATGATTGCGGGCGCCAAGTACCGGGGCGAGTTCGAAGACCGGCTCAAGGCCGTGCTCAAGGAGGTGGAGCGGGCCGAGGGCAGCATCATCCTGTTCATCGACGAGCTTCACACCCTGGTGGGCGCCGGCGCCAGCGAAGGGGCCATGGACGCTTCCAACATGCTCAAGCCGGCCCTGGCCCGTGGCTCGCTGCGGTGCGTGGGCGCCACCACTTTAGACGAGTACCGCAAGCACATTGAAAAGGACGCGGCCCTGGAGCGCCGGTTCCAGCCGGTGTTTACCGGCGAGCCCAACGTGGCCGACACCATCTCCATTCTGCGGGGGTTAAAGGAAAAGTACGAGGTGCACCACGGTGTCAAGATCAAGGACGCGGCCCTGGTGGCGGCGGCCACCCTTTCCGACCGCTACATCACCGACCGGTTTTTGCCGGACAAGGCCATCGACCTGGTGGACGAGTGCGCCTCCAAGATGCGCATCGAGATCGACAGCATGCCCGCCGAGATCGACGAGATTCACCGCAAGATCGTCCAGGCCGAGATCGAAAAGGAAGCCCTGAAAAAGGAGTCGGACAAGGAGTCCAAAAAGCGGCTGGAAACCCTGGAAAAGGAACTGGCCCGGCTCAAGGAGAGCCATGCCGAACTCAAGGCCCACTGGGACCGGGAAAAGGGCATCATTCAGACCATCCGGGGCATTAAAAAGGAGATCGAGGAACTGGGCGTGGCCCAGCAGCAGGCCGAGCGCCAGGGCGATTTTGCCAGGGCCGCCGAGATCCGCTACGGCAAGAGCGTGGAACTCAACAGGCGGCTGGAGCAGACCGAAAAGGACCTGGCCGCGCTTCAGGCCGATAAAAAGATGCTCAAGGAGGAGGTGGACGCCGAGGACATCGCCCAGGTGGTGTCCCGGTGGACCGGCATTCCGGTAAGCAAGATGATGGAAGGCGAGCGGGAAAAGCTGGTGCGCATGGAAGATCGGCTGGCGTTGCGCGTGGTGGGACAAAACGAGGCCGTGTCCGCCGTGTCCGACGCGGTGCGCCGGTCCCGGTCCGGCCTTCAGGACCCCAACCGGCCCATCGGGTCATTTATCTTTCTGGGCCCCACCGGCGTGGGCAAGACCGAGCTGGCCAAGGCCCTGGCCGAATTCCTTTTCGACACCGAGCAGGTGATCCGCATCGACATGTCCGAATACATGGAAAAGCATTCCGTGGCCCGGCTCATCGGCGCGCCCCCGGGATACGTGGGCTATGAGGAGGGCGGCTATCTGACGGAAAGCGTGCGGCGAAGGCCGTATTCCGTGGTGCTGTTCGACGAGATCGAAAAGGCCCATCCGGACGTGTTCAATATTTTGTTGCAACTGCTCGACGACGGCCGCATGACCGACGGCCACGGCAAGACC
>JBMORB010000493.1:0-4800 GCA_049320925.1 Thermodesulfobacteriota bacterium
GTATCGCGTGGCTGGACGAGCCGGGCGGCTGGGCAGATGTCCACCGCGACCTGGAGCCGGGTTTCTCAATGGAGTGGGTGTTCGGGAACGTCGGTGATGCGCTGGCACAGGAGATCACCGAATTCTGGCTGGCCGAGGGCGCCATCAAGGAAGACAGGGCCCGGGAACGGGTGCCTGAAGTCGCCAAGATCGGCCGCGGACCCGACGGCAGGCTGGCCGGTGTCTGTACCCTCCAGCTCAATCACAACGCCCGGCTTGGCGTGCCGCTGTGGTATGTGCGGGCCTTTGTGGCCAAGGACTACCGCCGTTCCAGTAATCTGGGCTTCTGCCTGCTGCACACCACCGTGGATGATATGCAGGCCCTTTATGACCGGGGCGAGGACCGTCGGGCGCCAGGACTTTTCATGGAGGTTGAAAACCCGGGCCTGCGCCAGATGACGCCACAGGGCCTGTGGGCCTACCGTCGCTTTGCCTACCTGGGCGACAACGACAAGGGCGCCCATCTGCGGGTCCAGTACTTTAAGGGCGCGGAATTGGTTTTCTGAAAAGCCGGAGGCGGTCCACGGCGCTTACTTCAATACCCGGGGGTTGCCCGTGAGGCGGTCCAGTTCCATCTGGGCGGCCTCGTACTCGGCGGTATCAGGCACATGGGTGGGCAGGCATTTCATGAACATCACCTTGGCGTTAACAGCATCACCCTCCATCAGATAATATTCGCCGGTGTAGAAAAGGGCTTTACACGTCTGTTCCGGACTCGCTCCTGGAGCACTGTAAACAAGGGTTTTCAGGCATTCCTCAGGCGAGATTTTCCCTAAAAACAGCCGCACCAGTGGTGCTGCCCATTCGTCGTCGGCCATGCTCCCGCGAAATTCCGCCAGAGAGGCAGACCGCTTGTCTCCGACCCGGTCCAGGGTGATGTGATGCCACAGGCGGTTGTAAACATTTTGGGGTTTTATATTCAGTATGGCGGCAAAATCCGCAAGCGCATTCCCGTATTGCCCACAGTAAAAATAGATTCTGCCTCTTCTGTCAAAGGCATCGGCGGCGGCCGGGTCAAGGGAAATGGCCTTGCTGTAATCCCCAACCGCCTTCTCGTATTCTCCTTTACGCTTCCAGATATTGCCTCTATTGGTGTAGGCGGCGGCATACCCGGGGACAACCTCGACAGCCCTGGTATAGTCGGCGATCGCCTTGTCATATTCTCCCTTATGCTGCCAGACAACGGCCCGGTTATTATAGGCATGGACATACGCCGGATCAATGGCGATGGCCGTGGTGTAATCGGCAAGGGCTTTCTGGTCATCGCCTTTTGCCGACCACGCGCCGGCCCTGGCGGAGTAGGTGATCGCCCGGTTCCGAGTGTTGAGTTGATCGGACCCCAGCGCTTCGGTGAAAAGGGCGATAGCCTGGTCATAGTCGCCCTGCCCGGCGTGCTGCATGCCCTGATTGACCATGTCAACCCATGGATTCGCCCGGACGGTGCCCACTGTCATCAGTATTCCGGCCAGCAGGACCAGGATGTGGATTTTTCCCCGGATCACGATATCTCTTCCGTAATTTTTGACAAGTCCTGAAAATATGCGGGTTAAGGGAAACAGGCCTTGAATGCTCCGTTCGATGGGGAAGCAACGCGGGCGATCAATCCCACTGATACATTGAGGCGATGTCGCCGGCGTCGTCGCCTTTGTCCGGTTTCTTTTTCGGTGGTTCCGGCGGCTGGGCGGGTCTGGGTTTGGGCGGCTCTTTTTTCGCGGCTTTTTGCGCCGCCGTCATTTCATCCTTCCGGCGGGATCCCTCCATCAGGATGTTCATCAGCGGCTGTTTGATTTCCTTGGGCTTCTGCCGGTTGAAGGGGAGAATTTCAATCACCGTCGAATCCCAGCTGATCATTTCAATGGCCGCCTTTTCGGCGGCCAGACTGTCGGTCTCGGCGGCGATCAGTTGGCCCTCCTGGCAGAACAATTGTCCGCTTCGTCCTCCGGATTTCACCCGCAGGGTGCAGCTTTTGTTTTCCATCTGGATTAATTGGAGAAAAGAGGCCAGGCTGATGCCGTTGACCGCGCCCTGGGCGCCGGCGTTGAATATGCCGCGCATGGCGGAAAGCAGGCTTTCCACGTCGATGGGTTTTTCAAAGTACTTGATGGACGAGCCCATGGCGTCGATGCGTTGCTCGACCTCCGGAGAACCGTTGGCCGTCATCACGAAAACCGGGATTTCCGGGTGGCTGTTGCTCAGGTGGGCCAGCAGTTCAAACCCGTCCATTACCGGCATTTGCAGGTCGGTCACCACCAGGTCAACCTTTACGGCCTGAATATGGTCCACGGCCTCCCTGCCGTTTTCCGCGGTCAGGACGTTGAATTCGCTGGTGTACGGCTCCAGCTTTTTGGCCAATACATGCCGCACCAGCTTGGTATCATCGACGATCAGTACGGTTTTCATCAGGTTAACCAGTTTCTGCCACAAGGTTTGGAAACGGCGGAAACGCCGTTCGCATGGCTCCTATCTATAGCCGGACAGGGCTTGTGTGTCAATCATTTTTCCGGCGTCATACCGCGTAAACCCGGCACCCGGAACCAGCCGGGAGGGGACCGTGCCGGGGTTTCATGAAATATCCGGGCCAGAAAGAGGTTGTCCCAAGCGACCCCCGTGTGCTACTATTAGGCCATCATTCGGAATTCATTCGAACCCTTTCAATCACTGGTGTCCCATGCAGCCCAGATACTGGCCCGATGAATATGTCCGGAAGAAAAGAACCGCCAGGGAGGCCCTGTCCGCCCTTAAATCCGGCCGTCGCGTTTTTATCGGTTCCTTCTGCGGCGAGCCCCGGCACCTGGTGGATACCCTGGTGGAAAACGCCGCCCATTTCCCCGACCTGGAAATTGTCCGGCTGATGGGCCTGGAAGGTTCCCCCGTCACTCGGCTGGTGAACCAGGAGCGGCCGGGTAGTTTCCACGTTCGAAACATCTACCAGGGTTCCGGCGACGCCCGGCATCTGGCGCCCAGCCGGCCTTTTATCACGCCCATTAACATGTCGGCGGTGCCGGACCTGTTTCTCAAAAAACAACTCCCCCTGCACGCGGCCCTGATTCAGACCTCGCCGCCGGATGATTTCGGCTGGATGAGCCTGGGCATATCGGTGGACGTGGGCCTGGCCGCCGCCAGGTCGGCGGACATCGTCATTGTTCAGGTCAATGCCCGAATGCCCCGGGTCCTGGGCCACAGCTTCATTCATGTCAACGACGTCGATTTTGTCGTGGAACAGGACGAGCCCCTGTACACCGTTCCCGAGCTTCCGGAGCTGGAATCGGCCCATAAAATCGCCCGGCTGGTGGCCAACCTGATCGAGGACGGCTCCACCTTCCAGCTGGGGCTGGGCGCCACGCCCAAGGCCATTCTGCTGGCCCTGTCGGAGAAAAACGACCTGGGGGTCCACACCCAGTTCGTTATTGACGGTATCATGGACCTGGTCTCCCGGGGCGTGATCACCAACCGGCGCAAGGGGATCAATGACGGCAAGATCGTGGCCAGCAACGCCGTGGGCACGGAAAACCTCTACGAGTTTGTCCATGACAACCCGTCCATCGAGTTTTTCCCGGCCGATTACGTGAATAACCCGGCGGTGATCGCCCGCCACCGCAAGATGGTGGCGGTCAACATGGTCAAGGAGATGGACCTGGCCGGCCAGGCCTCGGTGGACGCCCTGCCGCACAACTATTTTGCCGGGGTTTCCAGCATCCCCGATTTCGTCCGGGGCGCCGCCATGGCGCCGGAAGGCCGGTCGATCCTGCTGATTCCCAGCACATCGGTGGACAGAAAGGCCAGCCGCATCGTGCCCAGGCTGACGGGCAACGTGGTGGTCTCCATGAACGACGCCGGTTACGTGGTCAGCGAATACGGCGCGGTCAACCTGTTTGGCAAAAACCTTCAGGAGCGGGCCACGGCCATGATCTCCCTGGCCCATCCCGACTTCCGGGAGGAGCTGTTCGAACAGGCCCGGCACATGGGGCTGCTGACGCCCGGCCGGAAACTGGGCGAAGCGCTTCGCGGTGTGTATCCGGCGGCTTTGGAGGAGACCAGGGTTTACGACGGCCGGACCGTCAAATTCCGGCCGGCCAAGCCGGTGGACGACCGCCGCATTCAGGAGCACTTTTACAGCCTGGACAAAAAAGACGTGATCTCCCGGTTTTTTCAGAACAAGACCTGTTTTTTCAGAGACGACATCGAGGGCATGTGCGAAATCGACTACGTCAAGAATCTTACCCTTCTGGCGGTTGTCGGCGAGTTCGGGTTCGGCGAGGTGGTGGGCATCGGGGCTTACATGCTGGAGCCGGGCAGCCGCCTGGCCGAGGTGGCCTTTTCAGTGAGCCGGCCCTGGCAGGGAAAGGGGCTTGCCGCCACGATTCTGCGCAAGCTGGCCCATGCCGCCAGGGAGAACGGCATTGAGGGGCTGGTGGCCTATACCGAACCGACCAACACGGCCATGAAAAAGCTGTTTGCCAAGCTGCCCTGGCCGGTCAAGACAAAGCGGGACGGGGACATGGTGACCATGACCTGTCATTTTAAAGACGAGCAAACGGCGCCGGCCGCCGATTCGGCGCAACACAAATAAAATCCAAGGAGACAGCCATGACAGAGTCCAAAAAATCCTACGACGCCCATCTGAACGATTTCGGCAGGACCGCCCACGTCAAAGGGATGGAAGAATACAGGAAACTCTACAGGGAATCTCTGGAAAACCCGGACGCCTTCTGGGCCCGGCAGGCCGAGCACTACCTGACCTGGTATAAGAAATGGGACTTC
>JBMORB010000494.1:0-4790 GCA_049320925.1 Thermodesulfobacteriota bacterium
GGATATCAGGATGGCGGGAACGCTTGTTTATCACCCGCCCTGCCATGACTCACTGGACGGAAAAGGCGAGGAACTGCTGCGCCGGATGGCGCCGGATGGGGTTGTTTCAACCCCCCACTGCTGTTCCGAAGCCGGCACCCTGGCCCTGAGCCGCCCGGATATTGCCGCCGCCATGCTGGACCGCAAACGCGCGGCACTGGCGCCTCACCTGGCCGGGGCCGCGCGGCCGCACCGGCTGCTGACCAACTGCCCGGCCTGCCTCAACGGGCTGGGCCGGCAGGGCCTGGCGCCGCCCGCCCACCTGGCCACGGCCCTGGCTGATGCATGGGGAAAAGAAAACTGGCGCGCATGGACATTCGCACAACTGGCCCGCGCGGAGTTGATCCGGTTCTGATCCGCATGTTTCATGAAACACGCGAGCTAACCGCCGGCGCCGACGAGCGTTCCGATCAGTGTGCCGAAAGATTTTTGAAAAAATCGTTGCCCTTGTCATCTGTGATGAGAAACGCGGGAAAGTCTTTTACCGTGATTCGCTGCACCGCTTCCATGCCGAGTTCGGGAAAGTCAATAACCTCGATGCCGGTGACACAGTCCCGGCCCAGGGTGGCGGCAACGCCGCCGATGGTGCCCAGGTAGAAGCCGCCGCTGGCCCTGCACGCGTCAATCACCGCCTGTGACCGGTTGCCCTTGCCCAGGGTGACCAGGGCGCCGCCGTGCCTCTGGAAGGCCGTGACATAAGGATCCATGCGGGCCGAGGTGGTGGGGCCCAGGCTGCCGGAGGGATACCCTTCCGGTGTCTTGGCCGGGCCGGCGTAAAGAAGCACGTAATCGGTCATGTAGGAAGGCAGGGGCCGGCCGGCGTCAAGCATTGCCTTGACCCGGGCGTGGGCGATATCCCGGGCCACGATAACAGGACCGGAAAGCAGCAGGCGGGTGCCCACGGAAAGGCGGGACAGGTCGTTTCGCACCGCGGAAAGAGGCCGGTTCAGGTCGAGGCGCACGGCATCGCTTTCCTTTGCCTGGGGGCCGGGCAGGTACTTTGCCGGGTCGGTTTCCAGTTGTTCGACAAAGATGCCCTCTTGGGTGATTTTTGCCTTGAGGTTACGGTCCGCGCTGCAGCTTAATCCCATGCCGATGGGGCAGGAGGCGCCGTGCCGGGGCATGCGGATCACCCGCACGTCGTGGCACAGGTATTTGCCGCCGAACTGGGCCCCCAGGTTCAGGCCGCGGGAAATTTTGAAAAGTTCCTTTTCCAGTTCCCGGTCCCGGAAGGCGTGGCCGGACGGGCCGCCCCTGTCCGGCAGGGTATCCAGGTAACCGGCGGAAGCCAGCTTGACGGTTTTAAGCACGGCCTCGGCCGAGGTACCGCCGATCACCACGGCCAGGTGGTAGGGCGGGCACGCGGCCGTGCCCAGGTGTTCGATTTCGGTTTTCAGAAACGACAGAAGGGCCTCGGGGGTTAAAATCGCCTTGGTTTTCTGGAACAAAAAAGTCTTGTTGGCCGATCCGCCGCCCTTGGCAATAAAAAGGAACCGGTAGGCGTCGCCTTCAACGGCGTACAGGTCGATCTGGGCCGGCAGGTTGGTTTTTGTGTTGACCTCTTCATACAGGGTCAGGGGCGCCACCTGGGAGTAACGCAGGTTCAGTTTCCGGTAGGCGTTGAAGACGCCTTCGCTCAAGGCCGCCTCGTCGGAGAAATCGGTCCACACCCGCTGGCCCTTTTTGCCCACCACCGTGGCCGTGCCCGTGTCCTGGCACATGGGGAACACGTAGCCCGACGCCACCACGGCGTTCTTGATCATCTCCAGGGCCACGTACCGGTCGTTGGCCGAGCTTTCCGGGTCGTTTAAAATGGCGGCCGTCTGCTTCAGGTGGGAGGGCCGCAGCAGGTGGGAAACCTCGCGGAAGGCGGTCTCGGCCAGCAGTACAAGGCCTTCGCGGTCGATTTTGATCACCGGGGATGTTTCAAAGGCGGCGGCCGCCACATGGTCGCGGGTGAGTAACCGGTATTCGGTGGCGTCCTTCCCCAGTGGAAACATTTCCTGAAAAGCAAACAGCTGGTCCATTGTGCAATCCTCTGCGTCTTTCCGGTACGGTTTCTGGATGCCTGATCCCCGCGCGGACGGATTATTCCACGCAGACTTCCTGCCCCGGATAGATGGTGCTTCGTGAGCTTAAGTTGTTGAGCTGGAGAAAACGGTTCAGCGGCATGTTGTGGGACTGGGCGATGGCCATGGGGCTGTCGCCGGGCTTCACCGTATAGGTTCTGGCCGCGGCTTTGGTGGAGGTGCCGGGGATGCGCAGCACCTGACCCACGCGCAGGCTGGTGCCGGAGAGCCTGTTTAACTGCTGAATGGCCTTGACCGTGGTGCCGTAACGGTTGGCAAGAATCCACAGGGATTCGCCGGTTCTAACGGTGTGGGTCGCCGGCGGGGTGGTCTTTTCAAATTTTTGTGTTTTGGTGGCCACGCTGCTGCCGGTGGCGGTTTGGGAGGATGCCACCCAGTTGCCGGAAAGCGGAATTTTAAGCAGCTTGCCGGCCACGATATAGTTTTGCCGGGAGATGTTGTTGGCCCGGGTGATGGAACTCACCGTGGTGCGGTAACGGTTGGCGATGGTGGACAGGGTCTCGCCGGAGCGTACCCGGTGGTAGGCAAACTGGGTCTGGACCGGCGCGGTAATGGGCAGGGAGTCGATGCCGGCCAGCACGGCCTCTCCCTTTTTCACGGGCACGCGCAGGGTATATCGCTCCGGCGGCAGGATCTCCTGCCGGAGTTCCGGGTTTAACTCGGTCAGCATCTCATACGGAATATCAGTGGTTTCTGCGATTTTTCGCAGGTGCACCTGGCGGGAAATTTCAACCGTTTCGTACTTCACCGGGGGATCAAGCGGAACGGACTTCAGGCCGTATTTTTCCAGGTTGGAAACAATGTGCAGCGTGGCCAGAAACCGGGGAACGTAACGGGCCGTTTCCCAGGGCAGCCGGTGGTAAAGGTCCCAGAAGTTGTCCAGGTAGTTGACCCGCTGGTCCCGGATGACCTGGAGCACCTTACCCTCGCCGCAGTTGTAGGCGGCCAGGGCCGTGGCCCAGTCGCCGAAGATGCGGTGCAGGGCGGAAAGATAAGCAATGGCGGCGTCGGTGGACCGTTCCGGGTCGAGGCGCTGGTCCACGTACAGATTGCGCTCAAGGCCAAACTTGTATCCCGTGGAGGGGATGAACTGCCACAGGCCCAGTGCCCTGGCCGAAGAGAGGGCCTTGGTCTTGAACCCGCTTTCGATCAGGGGCAGCCATGAGAGTTCGGCGGGCAGTCCGGCTTCGGCCAGTTTTTTCAGAATGAACGGGCGATATTTGCCGGAGCGCTGATAGGCGGCCAGAAAAAAATCCCGCTCATGCCCGGTGGTAAACAGGGCGATCTCTTTCTGCACCTCGGCGTTGATGATAATGGGGATGGCCTTGTGCGCTCCGTTGACCACGGTGGTGCGGGACGTGTAGATTTCCAGTATGCGTTTTGAGATCAGGAACCGGATGTCTTCTTTCTGCTGCAACAGCTTGGCGTCGGTGCCGGCGTCTTCCTTTAGTAAAAGGGCGTAGGCCTGGTCCAGGGCCTGGATGGCGTTGTCAAATTCCCCTTTCTGCCAGAAGACCTGAGAGACTTTGCACAGGTCCAGGGCCTCATCCATCGCCTTCTGCACAGCGGCGTCTTCCCCGCTGTAGGCGTCATCTTCCGCCGCGATATCGGTGGCGGGATCTTCTGCGTCGGCGGTCACGGCGATGTCGTCAAGGGTCGCTTCCGCATCGGCCGGACAGACGGCCTGTGCCGTTTCGACCGGCAGTGACGGCCGGCCGGTTCCCGGCATCACCGACGCGCAGCCCGTGAAGCATGCCATCAGAAATATAAGCGTCAAAATATGGACGTGGGTTTTGGTCATGGTGTATATCCTTAAAAAAAGAAGCAACTCGGGCTTTTAATAGTTGTTATTGTTGTTGGTCAGTTTTATATACCATACTATGTAATTTTCACGGGCTGGATTGTCAAGAAAAATAGCGGGCCATGCCCGCGAAGGTGGGGATGGGTTGCATGGAGCAATCGTTAGCGGGGTGACATCCACCCGCCACCACCGGGCGGGTATTCGACGCGAAAACCGGCCGAAATATTTTGACAAAAAAAAACTTGACAATCCGTCATATCTTCAATAGGATTCTCCGATTTGATAATGGCGCAGACCATAGGGTTGTGCCAGCGTAGCTCAGCAGGTAGAGCGGCTGATTTGTAATCAGTTGGCCGGGGGTTCGAGTCCCTCCGCTGGCTCCAGAGGGATTGTGTCCGGTGGGGTTCCCGAGTGGCCAAAGGGAACAGACTGTAAATCTGTCGGTAATCGCCTTCGGAGGTTCAAATCCTCCCCCCACCACCACTTGCGGGAGTAGCTCAGTTGGTAGAGCATCAGCCTTCCAAGCTGGATGTCGCGAGTTCGAGTCTCGTCTCCCGCTCCATAGCGTGTTTGACGTATGAGCCCACGTAGCTCAGTAGGTAGAGCGCTTCCTTGGTAAGGAAGAGGTTTCACCGGTTCAATTCCGGTCGTGGGCTCCAGCTTCAAGCGGGCCAGGATCGAAACGAAGAACGAGCTTCATATAAAGCTTAATTCTAAATGAGGGAGCAGGATCATGTCGAAAGCGAAATTTGAGCGGACGAAGCCGCATGTAAACGTTGGAACGATCGGTCATATTGACCATGGGAAGACGACGCTGACGGCGGCGATCACAAAGCACTGCAGTTTGAAGGGATGGGGCC
>JBMORB010000495.1:0-1628 GCA_049320925.1 Thermodesulfobacteriota bacterium
CTGGTCCGGGGTCAGTCCCATGTTGATGCACCGGATGGACTGATCGTGGATAAACTGAATGGCGTCCCGGTAGTCGGTGAGGATTTCGTAAATCCGGCCCGGGCCGTGAAGGGGCCGGGTGTGGCACGGCACCAGATGATCGGGCCGCAGGTTCCGGATAATGTCGACGCTGCGGTACCACTGCTTCAGGCTGCGGAACAGGGTGCCCCGGATGGTGTAGAGGTTGGGGAAGGTCCAGTAGAAATTGTCACCGCAGATCAGCACCCGCTGGTCCGGCAGCCACACGTAGATCTGGTCGTCGGTCTCGCCCGGCGCGTGGATCAGTTCAAAGCTCACTCCGGCCACGGTGGCCGTCAGCCGGTCGGAGAAAGTGACGGTGGGCGGCATGTATCCCAGGGTGACCGCCTCCCGGCCCACCCCCAGAAAAGGACCGATGCCGGCGTTGACCAGACCGCCGGCGTCCAGAAAGGTGCCGAACATTCTCATCCCCCGGGTGTTGGTGGCGGGCCGCAGTTCACCCACCACCCGGTTGACAAGGTTGTGGGTCGTCTGGTGGGCGTATACGGCAGGGCTTCCGCCTTCGGCAAACACGTCGGCCCCGAAAATGTGGTCCGTGTGGTTATGGGTATAGATGATGGCCTTGACCGGTTTGCTTGATATTTTGCGAAATTCGGCCAGCACGGTCCGGGCCTGCTCCCGGGTCTCCATGGTGTCCACGATGATCAGGCCGTCGTCACCCTCGATCATGATGGAGTTGGCCAGACCGTAACCGATGGCGGAAAAAACGTTTTCCGTGACCTGTTCCACTCCCTGCCTGAAAATTTCGGTGTGCTTTGCAAGGGCGTCGTCGGCCTGAATGTCGGCTTTCAAAGACTGCCCGGTTTGAATCTGCCGCCCGCCGCATCCCATTATCAGGGACAGGCAAAGAAGAAGTGTAAAAGCTGATGTCGTGATCCGCATGGTCACTCCTTTTCTCTTGGCACATATATTGAAAGATTACCGATGATTTCATCGGCGCTTTGAATATCGGGGTCCTTCGGTTGATAGTTCTCCAGCAGGTAAGGAAAAGCATTCTGTCCGGAAAAGGTTTTCGGGAATACAATGGTTCGGAATCGTTTTTCTCTTAGCGCGTTGCAAAGTTTTGCCTGCAGAATATCCCAGGCTGCGTCATGTGTCTGCGAGATGTCGTATATTGGCATCCAGAAAGCGGACCCGTTTTTCCCGGCCAGCAAGGGAAAGAAGGGATGACAGGGGGCAAAAATAGGGCCTTCCAGACGCCGAAAAACATTAATGGCGGCCTGTGTTCCCAACTTGATCTCTGAAGAAAGAAGGGCTTTGCCCGGATGGTAAAAAAGTTGTGCATTGAAGCAGAGCAACAAAGCAACAACAATACGTGCGACGTTGTTGCTGTAATGGCGGGCCAGGCCCGCTGCCAGGCCGCAGCACAAGGCGATGGCTGCCGCGATGGGCATGAGATTGTTGACGGCGCCACCGATTTTCAGCCGCGGCAAAAAGCCCGCAAAAAACATGGTGGACGCGAAAATTAGGAAGAACCATGCATCCTGCTTCCCACCGGGTTTTTGAAATAGCAAATAAAACCCCAAAGCAGTCAGGGCAACACCCACACT
>JBMORB010000495.1:1638-4782 GCA_049320925.1 Thermodesulfobacteriota bacterium
TGATTCATCGACAGCGGATGGGTGGATGGCACCCTGTAAAGATAATAATAAAACCAGAAGTTCCCCGTCAGGGCCGGAAGGGCCTGGCTTGCCAGAACACATCCCATGCACAGAAGGGCGGTTGTCCGGGCTTCTCTTGTGTTGAGGGTGAGACTCCACAGGCAGAGGGCGACAACGGGAAGAAGGGCGGGCTGCTTTGTGAGAACAGCCGTGACCGCCGCCAAAGCTGCGGCTGCGGTTGCCGTTCCGCCCTTTTCAGCGGCAATCCAGATGGCACAGGCGGCGGCGGTTGTCAGAAAAACATACAGGGCGTCGACCCGGGCCAGGTCGTAAAAAAAACCGGTGGCCGCGTACATGCCTGCATATAGGCCGGACGCCACCAGTGCCCCAAGAAGGGAACGGGTTTTTCTCCAGACTATCCACCCCAGAATGACCTGCGTGCCCAGAGTCGCCAGCAGGGAAACCAGCCGAAGGGTCCCGTAGTGCTCGCCGAGGATGAGGACGAAAGCGGAAGATATATAAGCGTAAAGTGGGCCATATAGAATAGGAACATATTCAAGAGATGGTTCGGCATAGACCGGGTTCCCCGCGAGCAGCCGGTGAACCTGCGCCATATGAAAACCTTCCACCCAGTCGTATTCAACCAGCACGAAAGCTTTTATCGGCGCAAGAACAATCAATGTGACAATATAGTAGACGGCACAGAGGACCAGCAATGTATGGCCGGCGGTCATCAGCCATTCCGCCGGGGATTTCTTGCGCCTTTGAATGTGCCAGGAAAGATAATCAGCGATGAAACGTCCTCCCTGGCCCAGGAAAAATGGAAGATCGACCGGGAGCTGGCGGCCCGTTCGCCGGTGAAAAGGGATGACATGCCATTCAATCCCGGGGTTCTCCTGATGGAGCAGCGCCAGCAGCGCGTTGGCCAGGCGGAAGTCCCTGGGGATCTGCTTCAGGGCCGGCTCCAGGGCGTCACGACGCATCAGCCGGTAAGGCACATTGGCGTCCCTGACCCACCGGGAACTCAACAGAAAAACAAGAACCGTCAGTGCCCGTGATATCAAGCGGCGGATCCAGCCGTCTTCCCGGGCCCGCCGGACACCGTAATGCACCGGGGCCCTTGATCTTGCGTTCCAGAAAGTCTCAAACAGCGCCGGGTCGCACTGGCCGTCGGAGTCGATCTGGAAAACCCATTGGGCGCCCGCCTGAACGGCCAGTTCATAGGCCAGCCGGCAGGTAGGACCATGGCCTGTGTTGATTTTGCTAATGATCCGGAGTTCAGGATGGATCGTGGCAAGCCGGTTTAATATCGCATGCGAACCATC
This sequence comes from Thermodesulfobacteriota bacterium, assembly GCA_049320925.1. GTDB lineage: Bacteria > Desulfobacterota > Desulfobacteria > Desulfobacterales > Desulfosudaceae > Desulfosudis. The sequence continues at coordinate 2,964 of JBMORB010000495.1, forward strand.
GGTGGACCCGTCGTTGATAAGGCAGAATGTGAAATCCGTTTCCACGACCCTGCGCAGAACCGCAAGCCACTCCTCAACAAAAGCGGTCAGGTTTTTTTCTTCATTGTAAACCGGGGCTATAACCCACAGGTCGGACATGGGGGCCTCTTTTCCACAGGGCGCGAACAAGGCGGCCGGGTCATTCCCCGCAGTCAAAGGTTGATAACGGTCAGCCTTACCGGATCTTGCGGGTGGTGATGATCAGGCCGTTGCCGCCCATCAGGATCTTCCACGAGTTGCTTTCGTGCAGCCAGTATTTTTCCCGGCCCGATTTGCCCTTGATCAGGGTGAAGAGAAACACGACCAGGGCCGCGGGCAGCAGAAACAACTGGTTGGGTTTGACCTTCTCGCTGGCGATGCTTTCAATCTCCAGCCCCGCGTATTCCAGTGCCATTTTCAGAAGCGCGAAAGGCGGACGCGAGATGTGGCCGTTGTTTTTCCGGTTTTTTTCGGCATAGGGTTCCACCGGCTCAAGCACACCGTAGAACACATTGCGCAGCCGGGACTCGATGTTTGAATAATTGGGATAGCTCATGGTAAAGCGGCCCCCCTTTTTCAACACCCGGGAGAACTCGCGGAAGGTGTGGTAGACGTTTTCCGCGTGCTCGGGGCCGTCGATGCAGAAGGCATAGTCAAAGGTGCCGTCTTCAAAGGGGAAGCGGCTGTCCAGGTCGCCCTGAACAATGGGAATTTCCGGATTGCAGAAGTTTTGCGTGCCGATGTCGGCGCCGGTCACGTCAAAGCCTTCATTGTGAAGCATCCAGCAGAGGCGGCCCGTACCCGCCGGAAAGTCGAGTACTTTCCCCTTGGGCATTTTTTTCATCATGTCGGTGACCATGAAATGGATCTGTTCCAGGGAGGCGATCTGGAACTCCCGTCCGTATACGGTGGTGGTTGCGGCCATCTGTCAGCTCCTTGTACTTATGCCGCGGACTCCCGCCATGCGTAAAGCATGGCCAGTGCCCTGGGGGTCTCAAAAGTAATAAATCCGTTATCATCAAGGTATTTTCGCATCAGGGCCGTGTTGTGCTCGGGCTTTGTTCCCCGGTGCATCTCAATGGCCATGCGGTCGATTTTTTTCAGGTATGCTTTCGGACAGGAAAAAATGGCGTCATACTCGGCCCCTTCGCAGTCCATTTTTAAAAAGTCGCACCGGTCCAGGCCGTTGTCGTCAAAAATTTCCTGAATGCCCGCGCACGGCACCCTGACTTCCCGCAGGGCCTGACCGCGGGCCACGGCGCTGACACTGGCCGTGGTGGAAAAATCGTTTTCCGCCAGCCGCAGCACGATTTCCCCCCGGCCGGCGGAAACGGCCTGGTTCACGCACACGATATGACAATCGCCGTTGAGCGCGGCGTTTTTCTGAAGCTGGGCGAAGTTGGCGGGAATCGGCTCGTAGGCGAAAATGTGCGCTTTTGGAAACTTCATGGCGGCAAAGGCGGTAAAGACGCCGATATTGGCGCCGATATCGAAAACGGTCATGCCTTCATGAATCTTCAGGGGCGCGCCATGGGCATAGCATTCCTCCATGAAGATTTCCTTGAAGATGTGGATCAGCGAGACGGGCACCTCCAGCCGGACCCCGTTGCGTGTGCGCCAGAGGGCGGTGTTCTGATTAAAGCGTCCGAACTTGATCTGAAAATGCAGCCACCAGTTGGAGATGTTTTTAATGAGGTTGATGTATCTCATCGGCAAATCCTTGATTTTATAATTCTGAATTTCTGCTGTTCGAAAATGCCTTTAATCATTACAGAATGCCTTTCGCTTGTTTATCCAGATC
>JBMORB010000496.1:0-4774 GCA_049320925.1 Thermodesulfobacteriota bacterium
GGCGCGCATGCAAATCCGCGTTTTTGGTCACACCATACTTAATCGCTTGCGGCGGTTATGTCAACATCAAATCGCCGGTTGACGGGCCCCTTTTTTTCCCAGTGCGTGCTTGGCCTCGCCAGCCACGTAAAGAGAGCCCGCCACGCAGATGGCCCCCGTTTTTTTCGGCGTGTGGGCCAGGGCGTGGGCCAGGGCCTTGTCCACCCGGTCGATGACCCGGGTGCGGGCGCCCAGTGCCCTGGCCTCCTTTTCCAGAATATCGGCGGGTATGGCCCGTCCGATCTGGGGCTGGGTGATGATGACCGTGTGACACAGGGGCACCAGGGCCTTGAGCATGGCCCGGTAAGGCTTGTCGTCCAGAATGCCTGTCACCAGGGTGATCTTCCGGTCCGCCAGATGGCCGGCCAGGTAACCGGCCAGGGTTCTGGCTGCCTGAAGGTTGTGGGCGCCGTCGATCAGTACAAGCGGGGATGTGGAGACGGTTTCCAGACGGGCCGGCCACCGGGTGTCAGCCAGTCCCCGGCGGATGTCGGGTTCGGCGATTTTTTTGCCAGATTCCATCAGCAGCTCACATCCGGCCAGGACCAGGGCCGCGTTGTCCACCTGGAAGTCCCCGGCCAGGCCCGTGCGCAGGGCCTTCCACCGGTTGGATATGCCGTGGTAATCAAAAGTTTCATCGGCATGGCGCCGGATCCGGAACTGCTCGCTGAGGCGGTACAGCGGGGCTTTTTGTTTTTCCGCGGCCGCCCTTATCACTTCCAGGACCGGTTTCTGCCGGGCCCCGGTGACCACCGGCACGCCGGGCTTGATGATGCCCGCCTTTTCTCCGGCGATCTTGCCAAGGGTGCTGCCCAGGTACATGCGGTGCTCCAGCGAGATGTTGGAGATCACTGACAGGCAAGGCGTGATGATGTTGGTGGCGTCAAACCGCCCCCCCATGCCGGTTTCAATCACCGCGATATCGACTTCACGCGCGGCAAACAGGTAGAAGGCCATGGCCGTGGTGTATTCGAAAAAGGTCGGCTCCCGGCCCCCGCCGTGCAGCCCCCTCACCGCGTTGCAGGCTTCGACCACGTCGGCGTTGCTCACCGGCCGGTTGTTGATTTTAATCCGCTCGTTGAAGGTGATCAGGTGGGGGGAGGTATAGAGCCCGGTCCGGTATCCCGCCAGTTTCAGAATCGTTGCGAGCGTGGCGGCAATGGATCCTTTCCCGTTGGTTCCTGCGATATGAATGGTTTCAAAGCGGGTGTGGGGCCGGTCCAGCCTGTTTAATATCCGTTTCATCGTAGACAGTTCAAGTTTTATTCCGAACCGCCTCAGGCCGTACATCTCATTAATTAACCGCTGATATTCTCCTGCTCGTGCCATGGCCGTAAAAAAACCCGGTCAACCGTGTTGACCGGGTTCTCCTGAAAAATATAAGAGTCACTTCAAAAACCGTTATCTGAACCGGCGTCGTTTAATTTCGGCTATCCGCAGCCGTCTCTGGGCTTCCCGCTCCTTGCGGCGTTTGAACTCGCTGGGTTTTTCGTAGGTCTTCCTGAGCCGGAGCCGCTTGAAAAGGCCGTCGTTCTGGATCTTCTTTTTTAAAATCCGCATGGCTTTTTCAAGGTCATTGTCAATGACGCGAACCTCGATTTCCTTCAATGCTATCACCCCTTCTTTTCGATTGAAAATTTTAATAGTTTCAATCGTTTATTTAATTCCATCAGCCGGTATCCGGTTGAACGGAAACCGATCCTATAAGAAAAATAAGCGCTTGGCAAGCAAAAAGTGAATCCGTATGCCGGGCCACGACCCGGCATCCAGTTAAAGTTGATTCAAGTACCTTTCCCCTCTCTCCAAATCGCTATCGGGATCGGTATCGAAATCGACATTGGCCGATTAACGTCCCGATGGGTCAACTTCCATTCGTCATTGCGCGGGGGCAGCCAAAGACCAGGCCGCCGGGCTTTTCTTTACGCCGTGGAAAAGTGCATAGAAAATGGGGTGTGGAAAATCATTTTAACTGGACCCCGGCTTGAGGTCCGGGGTGACGGAAGCTGGAAAGGCAGTTATTCGGTCTCGATCCCGATAGCGATAGCGATTTGGATGGGGAACGGTAAAGATTGCTTCGTTATCACGCCCGCCCTCTGACGGGTGCCACGGGCCAGGCGACAGCTTGCCCGTGCTTCGTTTTCGGACTGATGTTCACGGGCAGGACCGTTCGGCCTTTGCCCGTGGCACCCATTAAAGCAAGGAACAACTGTTTTCCGGGAAAAGGGGCAGGGGTAAAACAGTCATGCCCGGCTCCTGACGGAACCGGGCATGACCAGGTGCGTGGAATATTTTTGCCGCCGGTTCCTCATATAATAATGAAGATCGGGCGTGGCTGCCGCGATGTATGGCGGTTACAGCTTTGAGACCAGTTCCGCCGTGACCTCTTTGACGCCGGGGGCGCCATTGAGGGGGATGTACTTGAGAGACTTGTCTTTTGCCGCCAGGTCTTTGAAGTAATAGGCCGCGGCCAGGGTGCCGGTATTGGTGTCATAGTAGATGTTGTGGCGCTTGTCGATGGCCGCCTCGTCCTGGTCGTCGTTGCGGGTCTTCAGGGAACCGCCGCAGACCCTGCACTTGTCGCCGTTGGGCTTGATGGCGTCGATATAGATGTTGTTGGGATGGTTATTGTCGTTGACGCAGAGCCGGCGTCCCATGATCCGGTTTTTGGCGGTCTGGCGGTCCAGCACGATTTCAATCACAATGTCCAGCGCCATGCCGGCCTTTTTCAGGGTCGCGTCAAGGGTTTCCGCCTGGACTTTGTTTCTGGGAAATCCGTCCAGCAGCCAGCCTTTTTTGCAGTCGGGCTGCTGTAAACGATCCAGAATCATGGGGATGGTGATGTCGTCGGGCACCAGGTCGCCCCTGTCAATATAGGCCTTGGCCTTTGCGCCCAGCTCGGTTCCCTTGGAAATATTGTCCCGGAAGATGGCGCCTGATTCGATGTGGGGCAGGTTGTACTTGTCTTTCAGGATGGCGCCCTGTGTGCCCTTGCCGCTGCCGTTGGGGCCGAAAAACAGAATGTTCATGTGACTCTCCTTTTTTGGTTCAGTGATTATGATAATTGATACGTTTTTAAAAATAATAGCCCTTGGTATAAGAAAGGTGCCGGTTTGTCAAGACGCCGGCGATAAAAACAGCGGCCCTGAGGGCCGTTTTCTTGGCTTCCGGATGTCCCGGCGCCGGAGGAAAAAGAAGGGCTGCGCCTTCCCCTGACGCAGGGCTTTTTCTTCGGATCGGTCGAAAAGTTCTTGACAACCAGTGGATTTAATGGTGTATATGGACAAACTGAATGCCCGCCTTTTAATAAGCGACAACCTGCAAGTCAGTATGCCTTCATAATTTTTCATTAGCGCACGCAAGGGTTTGGTCCAAGCGAGGTGGATTTAAAGGGTTATGGTTAAAGACCGTGTGCGCCCGCATGGCGCTCGCGGATTGGTATAAACGCGGATTAATATAAACGCTTAAAACCCCGTGGCATTTTCATGACCACAATTTCGGAAAGGTGATGGAGAGGATGGACATATCCGAACTGAAAAAAAAGAAGATGGACGAGTTAAAGGAGATTGCCGCCGGTTACGAGATCGACAGCGCCGGCATGAAAAAGCAGGAACTGATTTTTTCGATTCTTCAGGCCGAGGCGGAAAACAACGGCTACATCTTCGGCGAAAGCACGCTGGAGGTCCTTTCCGACGGCTTCGGCTTTTTGCGGTCCCCGGACAGCAGTTACCTGCCGGGGCTGGATGATATTTACGTGTCGCCTTCCCAGATTCGCCGGTTCAACCTTCGCACCGGCGACATCGTGTCGGGCCAGATTCGTCAGCCCAAGGAGAACGAACGTTACTTCGCCCTGCTGAAGGTAGAGGCCATCAACCACGAAGATCCGGAAGTGGCCCGGCACAAAACTCCCTTTGACAACCTCACTCCCCTGTTTCCCAATGAGAAGATCAAGCTGGAGCGCGAGTCGGACAACTACTCCATGCGCATCATGGACCTGCTGACCCCCATCGGGTTCGGCCAGCGCGGTCTGATCGTATCGCCGCCCCGGGCCGGCAAGACCATGCTTTTGCAGAACATCGCCAACAGTATCATCGCCAGTCACAAGAAAGTGGTGCCCTTTGTGCTGCTCATCGACGAACGGCCCGAGGAAGTGACCGACATGAAGCGCTCGGTCAATGCCGAGGTCATCAGTTCCACCTTTGACGAGCCGGCCGACCGCCATGTGCAGGTGGCGGAGATGGTCATTGAAAAGGCACGGCGCCTGGTGGAGCATAAAAAGGACGTGGTGATCCTGCTCGACAGCATCACCCGCCTGGCCCGGGCCTACAACTCGGTGGTGCCCTCCAGCGGCAAGGTGCTTTCCGGCGGCGTGGACTCCAACGCCCTTCACCGTCCCAAGCGGTTCTTCGGCGCGGCCCGCAACATCGAGGAAGGCGGCAGCCTCACCATCATGGCCACGGCGCTCATCGACACCGGCAGTCGCATGGATGATGTGATTTTTGAGGAGTTCAAGGGCACCGGCAATATGGAGTTGCACCTGGACCGGAAGCTCGCCGAACGACGCGTGTACCCGGCCATCGACATCAACCGGTCCGGCACCCGCAAGGAGGAACTGCTGGTGGAACGAGACGTGCTCAACCGGGTCTGGATACTGCGCAAGCTGCTGGCCACCTTGAATTCCGTGGATGGCATGGAGTTTTTGTTAGACAAGATGAGCAGCACCAAGAGCAACAAGGAT
>JBMORB010000497.1:0-4773 GCA_049320925.1 Thermodesulfobacteriota bacterium
CATGACCAGGGTTGCCACCATGATCAGCCCCGCCTTCCACCAGTTTTTTTTCCAGAACAGCTTTGCGAATATAAATGGTGCCAGCAGATGAAGCGCGTAATGGAAGATATATCTGAAGACATCGGCGTCAATTTCCATTAAGGCTCCAAATTTTTTTCTTCCTTATCGCATGTTGCCGACGGCGGCAGCCAACCCGGATATTTCATGAAATATCCGGGCCAAAACAGCCGCTGTCTTTGGCGGTCTGCTGAATGCCCAGGCCGGCCGGTTAATATATGCAAGCATCTAAAATGGACAGGACTTCGGATAAAAGCGCATCATTTCCCGGTTCGATACGTTTTACGCGGCGGGCATGAAAATCGACTGCCTTTACCTGCTCAACCATGACAAAACCAGTCAACTTGCATGTTTTCGGAATAGGCACGTGAAAGGGAAAACCACGATCCGTGTTTGTAATGGGGCACACAATCGCCATTCCTGTGCTGCTGTTGAATAAATCCTTGCTGACAACCAGCGCGGGGCGTCGTCCCTTCTGTTCATGCCCGGCTTGCGGATCAAATGTAATGGCTATTAAGTCGCCCTGTTTGGGTATATAGGCTGCCATTTACCAGACCTCATTACCGGCCGGTTTTCCCCAATCGGTTTCCTTCGCCTGGTATCCTTCAGGGATTTTCGCCACAAGAGCCTTGAGATTATATTTCTTTCGGGTTCTTTGAGCGGGAGTGACAATTAAGGCACCATCTTTTACGGACACATTAACGTCATCACCGATATTGATTTGCGCGTCTGCCAGCATCGCTTTTGTGATACGAAGGCCCTGGCTGTTCCCCCATTTTTGAATTTTTGCAAGCATTTGATCACCTCCTGATGTATATCCGAAGTATAGCCAGCGCATATTTGATCGTCAAGGATTTTTGCAGGTTAACGTCCGCCACCACCGGCGAGCAGGGCCTGCGGACTTCGCTAAAGTGAGTTCAACACCAAACTATGCCAAAGAAAAAAGCCGACCGCCCCTGCGAGTCAGTGTGGGTGGCGTTGTTAGGTGCTTACTATCTAAAATATTTATCGTAGTTTCCATTATATTGTTCTAAGACAAATTGATGAGAATAATATTCAATAGAAAAATTGTCGATACCAAACGATAACAGGGCTTCTTTAATTGCACTATCAATTTTAGTCTTAAAACCATTTTTTTCATGGGCTTCAAGTTCTGAATTACTTGGATATATAAAACTTACTGTCGGGGTTGGATTGTTTAGCCAAACCCAAATATCATGACACGGAATATCTTCTGGAATGCCGGACAAAATACGGTTCCGAATTTCAGCTTCTTTCGCTAAGTGCCCAGCCATTTCTTTCGAGGCAGCAGCAAACTCTTTGTCAGTCGGAATTTTTCGTGATTGCTGTGGCAATTTGTTCATTGCATGCACCTAACATTGATTATACGGCAGCCGTTTTTTTTTGAGTCCCTTCCGTTTTCATGGCAGGTCGGTTTTTGCCTATATTCTAATAGTAACATAATAACAATAAGTTATTTTGGAAACCCCCATCCGTGGGCGCCGCTTTTTGTTTTGATTTGCAATATTATACGGCAGCTATATATGTGCGGGGAAAAATTATTTGTATTGTTTTGATGCTGGGAATTTCCCGTCGGAATGTCAGGCATGGCCGTGTCGCCTTTGCTTCACAAGGCCCTGCTGACTGCGGGTGCGGGTGGATCAATGGCGCATGCCGTTGCGGCAGGACCTGTTCAACATCCGGGGTGGTTCCCTCCATTTGCCCCGGTAAAACAAAAAATCGCGAAAGTTTTCGAACTGCTGATGGAAATGGCGCGCCCGGCCCGATTCGAACGGGCGACCGACGGATTCGTAGTCCGGTACTCTATCCAGCTGAGCTACGGGCGCGTGTTGGTTCTAATTAAAAGATTGCGGTGGGAATGTCAATGATTTTCCCGGTCGGACTTTTTGAAGGCGGCCTGAAGGCCGCCCCTACATTGTTCGTGCGTATGCCGCAGACGGGGATGGTGACGGAGAAACGGGCGGGTTATCCCTTGCTTTCCCGGTCGGCCCATCTCTGGTCGATTTCCAGTTGAACGGCCTTGATCTGCCGGTCGGTCATGGTTTTAAACCGGGACTGGGCCTTGAAATAGAGTTCCACGGGCTTGCGCTGTTTGCCGATGAGCTTTGACGAGGCCCCGGTAAGGGTCAGTTTGCCGTTTTCGTACTCGTAAAGCTCGAACAGGCCGGTTTCCACGGCCAGCTTTCCCACCTTGACCGTGTACCGGGGCTCAAATCCCCATCCCGGCGGGCAGGCGGTGTGAACGTGAAAATAGCGGGTGCCGGTCATATCCCTGGCCTTGACCAGCTTGGTATAAAAATCCAGGGGGTAGGCAGAGGAGCAGGACGCCACGTAGGCAATGCCGTGGGCCGCCACAATGGAGGCCACGTCCTTGCGCTGCTGGCGCTTGCCGTGAATCGGGGTGGTGGTGGTGACCGCGCCGGCCGGGGTGGTGCCGGAGCGCTGAATGCCGGTGTTCATGTAGGCTTCGTTGTCGTAGCAGATATAAATCAGGTTTTCGCCCCGTTCGCAGGCGCCGGACAGGGCCTGAATGCCGATGTCGCTGGTGCCGCCGTCGCCGGCCCATGCCACCACCGTGGTCTGGTCCCGGTCCAGGGCCCGCAGCGCGGCCCGGACCCCGGTGGCTGCCGCGGCGGTTGAGGCGAATGTGACGTTGAGGCAGGGAAGCTGGGTGGCGGCAATGGGGTAGAGCCCCTGCAAAACGGTAAGGCAGCTGGGCGGCACCACAAGAATGGTGTCCCGGCCCAGGGCCTTGAGCCCGATGCGGTATATCTGGGAGAGGCCGCACCCGGCGCAGGCCCGGTTGCCCGGGTGCACCAGTTCCTCTTGGGGCAGGTCCAGCAGGTTGGCCGTGGTACTCATATATTTATATTCCTTTCATTTCAGCTGGCCGGCGATACGTTTGTTAATCGAAATCGCTATCGGGATCGGTATCGATATCGAAAAACCACCTTTCCGGTTTCCGTCACCCCGGCCCCCGAGCCGGGGTCCAGTGCAGCCGGACGGCAAGGTATGCCGGTCATCAGTTACTGGATGCCGGGTCGTGGCCCGGCATGACGCACATTCTGTTTATCCGCGTACTTTTCTTTGGCGCAAAGAAAAGTACCAAAAGAAACATGCCCGTGCAGCTTGGCCTTCGGCTTCCCTCGCGCAAACGCTTTTTTCGGCGCGGTCAGGAACTCGCCCGCCTTCGGCGGGCTCAGACAGCCTGCCCGCTTTTTTCCGAAAAAAGCATTTGTGCTCGGCGGCGCTGCAATGGGCGGGACTTGCCATTTATGCCCAGGCCGGGTGCCGGACAACATGGACACAGTGCTTTCATCTACAATTTCAGGTCGATCCAGACCGGGTCGGTTCCGGCCGTGGGGGTCTGACAGAAATTTTTGAAGGCCGTGTACAGGTCTTCGGTTTTTATGGTCCTGCCGCCCAGGCCAAGGATAAAGTTGTCCACCACCGGCCTTGACGGCGCGTTGTAAAGGGCCGCTTTAAGTTCGGTGGCCAGGGGGCCTTCATACCCGTAGCTGATCGCCTTTTCAAACACGGCCACGCTTTTGGCCCGGCCCAGGGCCTGCGCCAGTTGCGCCGCGGGAAAGGGCCGGAAAAGCCGCAGGCCCATGACCCCGGCGCGAATGTTTTCAGCGCGCAGCATGTCCACCACTTTTCGCATCTGAAGGGAAAGCGACCCCATGCACAGGGACACGTGGTCGGCATCGTCGCAACGGTAGCCTTCAAAAAGAGGATGGCCGCCCCGGCCGAACCGGTCCAGATAGGCTTTGTCTGTTTCTTCCACCACGGCAATGGCCCGGCGCATGTCCTGATGCAGGTCGTGGCGGATTTCCATGTAGGAAGGGGCCATGTCGCCGCGCACGTCGGGCCGCACGTCCGGCAGGGTGACCGTGTTCAGGTTCATGGGGGCCGCCGGGTTCAGCAGGGCCGACGGCGAGCACCCGGCCAGAAAGGCGTCCACCTGCCGGGGATCGGGAACGTCAAACGGCATGTGAGTGTGGGAGAGCAGGTACCCGTCGTAACAGACCATTACCGGAACCCGCACGGTCTCGGCAATGCGGAATGCCTGGACCACGGTGTCGATGATCTGCTGGTGGTTGGCCGCGTGCAGGTGGATCCAGCCGGTGTCCCGCTGGGACATGGTGTCCTGGTGGTCGTTCCAGATGGACCAGGGCGCGCCCACGCCCCGGTTGGCCACGCACATGACCAGGGGCAGCCGGGCCCCGGCGGCCCAGTGGACCTGCTCGTGCATGTAAAGCAGGCCGTTGGCGCTGGTGGCGGTAAAGGCCCGTGCCCCGGTGCTGGAAGCGGCAATGCACACGGCAAGGGCGCTGTGCTCGCTTTCCACGGGGATGTATTCGGCCTTCATCGCGCCGGATTCCACGAACTCGGAGAGTTTTTCCGTCAGCGGGGTCTGGGGCGTGATGGGGTAGGCGGCAATGACCTGTGCCCGGGCCAGCTTGACGCCGGTGGCGGCGGCGGTGTTGCCGGATTCGATGATGTGCATATATAGTTCCTTATCTTAATCTTAATCGTGCTCGTGCTCGTGCTCGTACTCGTGCTCGTACTCGTGCTTCAGCGTCAGGTGGTTTTCGATCAAGAGTAAGATCAAGAGCAAGAGTACGATGAAAAACATCAACTATCCTCTAGTTCCTTATCTTAATCTTAATCGTACTCGTGCTCGTACTCGTG
>JBMORB010000498.1:0-525 GCA_049320925.1 Thermodesulfobacteriota bacterium
ACCGCCCTTATATCGCGGTGATCCGAAAGACCCTGGAACCGGTGTTTTCGGATGTGATGCTCTCCCGGCTCCGGCCGGAGGACCCCATTGTCCTGGTGGCGGCGCCGGTAATGGTCAACGGCGAATACCGCGGCCTGGTAACGGGCCTGATAAAATTCGACCGCATCCATACCCTGCTGGAGATGTATGCCGCGGGCCCCGGTGTCCGCTATACCCTGGTGGACAAAAGCGGCCGCGTGATTCTCACGAATCGGGAGGATCAGACACCCCTTTCCGCCTTTTCCATGCCCGCCGGCAGACTTTCCCCACTTGACGGCGACCTGTTTCAGTGGGTGCCGGACCTGGCCCCCGGCGCATCCACCATCGACCTGTGGGGAAAGTCGTTTTACGTGACCCGTGCCCCCCTGAGCCGGACCGCGCAATGGCAACTGATACTGGAACAGCCGGTTTTGCCGTTTCAGAAAACGCTTTATCGCCGTTATGTGACCGCTTTTTCCCTGGCGTTTGCCATTCTGATAACGGCCC
>JBMORB010000498.1:535-3746 GCA_049320925.1 Thermodesulfobacteriota bacterium
CGCCGGGTGGTCCGGCCCATCGACCGGCTCGTCCAGATCACCCGGACCATGCCCGCCAGGGTCGCGGCCGGGGAGTCGGTTCAATGGTTTGAGAGTCCGGTGACGGAGACCGATTTTCTGATCTCCAACCTCAAGGTCATGGCCGATTCGCTGAAAAACAAATTTATCGAGAACCGGCAAATCAATGAATCGCTGGAGCAGCGGATTGCCGGGCGAACCGAAAAGCTGCGCGAAAGCGAGGCGTTTCTTGACAGCATCATCGAAAACATACCGGCCATGGTGTTTGTCAAGGATGCCAGTTCCCTTCGTTTTGTAAAACTGAACCGGGCCGGGGAAAAACTGCTGGGGTATTCGGAAAAAGAGCTGACCGGCAAAAGCGATTATGATTTTTTCCCTAAAGCCGAAGCCGACTTTTTCGTGCAAAAGGACCGGCAGGCCCTGGCCGGAGGCCGGCTTGTTGAAATCGCCGAAGAGACGGTTCTGACCCGGCATCTCGGCGAACGCATTTTACACACAAAAAAAATCCCCGTTCTTGACCGGCGGGGTATCCCCCGTTACCTGCTGGGCATATCCGAGGATATCACGGAAAGCAAACAGGACCGAAAGGCCCTGGAAGACGCCAACCTGAGACTGCGGAAGAGCCACACCGCCACCCTGAATATTTTAGAAGACCTCAAGGCGGAAAACGAGGCCCGAAAGAAAAACGAGGCTGAACGGGACAAACTCCAGGCCCAGTTGATCCAGGCGCAGAAGATGGAGTCCGTGGGCCGACTGGCCGGTGGCGTGGCCCATGACTTTAACAACATGCTTAACGTGATTCTCGGTTATACCGAGCTGGCCCTGCAGGGCATGCCCCCGACCGACCCGCTTTACGAAGATTTAAAGGAAATCCTGTCCGCGGCCCGGCGCTCTTCCGACATCACCCGGCAGTTGCTGGCCTTTGCAAGGAAACAGACCATCGCGCCCGTGGCCCTGGACCTCAACGAAACCGTGGAGGGCATGTTGAAAATGCTGCGGCGGCTCATCGGCGAAGACATCGATCTGGTCTGGAAACCGGGCACGGGCCTGTGGCCGGTGAATATGGACCCGGCCCAGGTGGACCAGATACTGGCCAATCTGCTGGTCAATGCCAGGGACGCCATCAGCGGGGTGGGCAAAGTCACCATTGAAACGGAGAATGTGGCTTTGGATGAGCATTACTGTGCCGACCGGCCCGACTTTGTTCCCGGCGAATATGTGCTGCTGGCCGTGAGTGATGACGGCTGCGGCATGGACAGAAAAACAATGGACCACCTGTTTGAGCCTTTTTTCACCACCAAGGGCGTGGGGGAAGGCACGGGCCTGGGCCTGGCAACGGTCTACGGCATTGTCCGGCAGAACAGCGGGTTTATCAATGTCTACAGTGAGCCGGGCCAGGGCGCCACCTTCAAAATCTACCTGCCCCGCCACGCGGGCGAGGCGGCCGCCGAACAGCTTTTCACCGGCATTGAAACGCTTTATGGCACCGGTGAATCCGTTCTGGTGGTGGAAGACGAGCCGTCCGTTTTAAAACTCGCCAACAAGATGCTGGCCGGTATGGGTTACACCGTGCTGGCGACGCCGGGCCCGAAGGCGGCCCTGGAACTGGCGCAGCGGCACACCGGCCCCATCGACCTTTTAATAACCGACGTAGTGATGCCGGAAATGAGCGGCCGGGAGCTGGCGGAAAAACTAGAAACCGTTCACCCCGGCCTTAGAGTACTCTACATGTCCGGGTACACCGCCAATGTCATCGCCCACCGCGGCATTCTGGACGAGGGGGTGCGGTTCATTCAGAAGCCGTTTAATAAGCGGGACCTTGCCAGAAAGGTGAGAGAAGCGCTGGAGAAATGATGAATGATGAATGCGGAATGATGAAACCATCCGGATTTTGTTTTGTAAGCATTTTAAACGCATCGGTTCTTTTACGGCCGGATGCCGGGTGGAAAACGACCGTTGAACACATTCCTGCTTTTTCATCATTCATCATTCCGCATTCATCATTCCAATATAGGAAACATCCATGGTCTACATCGACCTGATCCACAATCTGGCCCTGCTGGTGGCCCTGAGCATCGTCTCCGGGTTTATTGAAAAACGGTGGCCCCGCCACACCCGGACGGGTATCGGGCTTCAGGGCCTTCTCTTCGGCGGCACCGCGGTACTGGGCATGCTGCGGCCCCTGGACCTGGGGACCGGCCTGATTTTTGACGGCCGGTCCATTATGGTCAGCCTGTGCGCCCTGTTTTTCGGCCCCTGGGCCGCGGCCATGGCAAGTGTTTTGCCCATGGCCTGCCGGGTCTGGCTAGGAGGGGCCGGCACGCTGACCGGGCTTTTGGTGATCCTTTCGTCGGCCGTTGTCGGCCTGCTGGCCCGGTACCGCCTCCAGCCGGAAACGCGGCCCCCGTCCGTTCAGGACCTCTACCTGTTCGGCATTGCCGTTCACCTGGCCATGGTCGCCCTGATGTTCACCCTGCCCGAAGGGACCGGCATGGCGGTTATCAGGCGCATCGGCCCGCCGGTCCTGCTGCTCTATCCCCTGGCCACGATCCTTGCCGGTAAGATTCTGAGCGACCAGGTGAAAGCCGGACAACAGCTGGCGGCCCTGCTGGAGAGTGAAAAGCGGTATCGCCTGCTGGTGGAAAACGCCAATGAAATGATCCTTGTGGCCCAGGAGGGGCGGATCGCGTTTGCCAACCGGAAAACCATCGATTTTCTCGGATATGATCCCGAGGAGCTGGAAGGCGCCCCTTTTATCGACTATATCCACGGCGAGGACCGGGCACTGGTTGCCGACCGCCATCAAAAAAGGCTGAAGGGTGAGCCTCTGCCGGAAGTTTACCCCTTCCGGATCGTTGACAGGGCGGGAAAGACCCGGTGGGTCCAGATCAACGCGGTCCGCATCGACTGGCGGGGCCGGCCGGCGACGCTCAATTTTCTGTCGGACATCACCGAGCGCAGGCAACTGGAGGAAGAACTGCGGCAGCGGGAACTTTATCTTAGCAAAATATTTGACGTGCTTCCCATCGGTTTGTGGTTTGCCGACAAAAACGGAAAACTTATCCGCGGCAACCCCGCGGGCGTAAAGATCTGGGGAGCAGAGCCTAAAGTGTCGCTGGAAGAATATGGCGTTTTTAAAGCCCGCCGCCTTCCGTCGGGAGAAGAAATCGCGCCGGATGACTGGGCACTGGCG
>JBMORB010000498.1:3756-4760 GCA_049320925.1 Thermodesulfobacteriota bacterium
GAGCTGCTGGAGATCGACGCCTTTGACGGCCGGAAAAAGATCATCCTGAACTATACCGCCCCGGTACTGGGGAACAGCGGCCAGGTACTGGGCGCGATTGTAATGAATGTTGATGTTACCGAAAGCAGGCGGGCCGAAGCCGAACAGGAGAGGCTGCTGGACCAGCTGATTCAGGCCCGGAAAATGGAGTCCGTTGGCCGCCTGGCCGGGGGCGTGGCCCACGACTTCAACAACATGCTTTCCGTGATCATCGGCAACGCGGAAATCGCCCTGGAGTCGGTCTCCTTAAATGATCCGCTTTACGAGGATTTGAAGGAAATTCTGTCCGCGGCCCGGCGTTCTTCCGAAATCACGGGGCAACTGCTGGCCTTTGCCCGCAGGCAGACCATCCATCCCGAGGTCGTCGACTTAAACGACGCCGTGGAGGGGATGCTGAAAATGCTGCGGCGGCTCATCGGCGAGGATATCCGCCTGGCATGGACTCCCGGTTCAGAACTGTGGCCCGTGCGCATGGACCCGGCCCAGATCCACCAGATCCTGGCCAACCTGCTGGCCAACGCCAGGGACGCCATTGCCGGTGTGGGAAATATCACCCTTGAAACGGGCAATGTTCGAATCGACGCGGCCGGCTGCGCTGGGCTGCCCGGATTTGTACCCGGCGAATATGTGATGCTGATGGTCAGGGACAACGGCTGTGGCATGGGAAAAGAGGCCCTGGAAAACCTGTTTGAGCCTTTTTTCACAACCAAACCGGTAGGGGAGGGTACGGGCCTGGGGCTGGCCACGGTATACGGCATCGTCAAACAGAACAACGGGTTTGTCTATGCCGACAGCGAGCCGGACCAGGGAGCCACCTTCAGGATTTACCTGCCGCGCCACACCGGACCGGCGGAAGCGGTCCCGAACCGGGCCCCGGCTCCGGCAATACGGGGCGGAAACGAAACCCTGCTGGTTGTGGAGGACGAAGCCGCTGTTTTGAAGCTTGCCCGCCGCATGCTTTCAAG
>JBMORB010000499.1:0-4750 GCA_049320925.1 Thermodesulfobacteriota bacterium
TGGCAGATGGCGGACGCTTTTTCCGGGGTGTATTCGCTGTCCAGCAGGGCCTTGAGCTTGCTGTAGACCGTCTCGACCTGAACGGTTTTACCGTCGATCAGTTTGGCCGTAAAAACGCCTTCCAGAGCCGGATCGCAGGGCAGCTTCAATGTTTCCAGCGGGGCCTTGACCACCTTGTTGTTCTTGGAATCCCAGAAGCAGAACTGGTCCTTGCGGGCGCCCTTTTCAATTTCGGCGGCGGAAAGGAATTTGCCGTTGTCCTTTCTGACCAGCAGGGGCAGGTCGCTCTGCTCTTTTACAAAACCATAGTCCACCCACTTCTTTGCCATCAGCACCTGGCAGACAGCCAGGCCCAGGGCGGCGTCGGAGCCCATTTCCACGGGAATGTACTCATCCGCGTGCATGCAGCTCGGGTTGTAGTCCGGGGCGATGGAAATGATTTCCGCGCCGTTGTACCGGGCCTCGGATATAAAATGGTAGGAGGGGATACGGGTGTAGACCGGGTTCATGTGCCAGATCAGCAGAAGCTTGCCGAAATACCAGCCGTCCACCGAATCCATGAACATGAACTTGCCAAAGGTTTCATAAACGCCCCGGTTAAAATCGCCGATGGTGGAGTCCAGGTCCAGCACCGTGGCGCCCAGGGAGACCATGAGCCGGTGAACCGCCATGACATGCACATAGCCGCCGTTGCCGGGGCCCGACTCGAAGATGATCGATTCGGGGCCCTGGGCCGCCAGGCCGTCCACGATGCCTTCGGCGATTTCCGTGAGGCACTGGTCCCAGCTGATGCGCTTCCATTTACCGCTGCCACGGCCCCCGGTCTGCTTCATGGGGTATTTGAGCCGGTCCGGGTTGTACATCTGAATGCTGTAAGAGGCGCCCTTCTGGCACCCCCTGGGGTTGAAATCGGGGCCGGAGGGGTCGATGACCGGATACTTGGCGGCCTGCTCCTCGCGGAACACCACGCCGTCCTTTGAATAGACCCGCCACAGGCAGTTGCCGGGATAGCAGTCCACCAGGTGGGTTCCATAGGTAACCTTGTCCCAGGTCCACTCTTCCCTGTGCAGGTTTTCCCAGCCGGCATACTTCCAGTCCTCAAAGATCTTTTCCGTGGCGTTGGCGATGGAGTTGCCGCCCAGAAAGCCCAGCGAATTCAAGGAAAGCAGCGCCACCGTGGCGCCCGTGCCCTTCAGAAAAGTTCTTCGGGAGATTTTGACTTCCTTCATAGTGCCCCCTTTACTTGCGTTGATTGTCTTCGATTGTTATCCGTCCGTTGTTTTCCTTGTCCCTGTATGAACCCGGGGGCCCGTGGGCCATCCCGCGTATGAACATGCCGGAATCCGGCGGCCTGCTTTAACCATTTATATAATGATGTCATGATCCCTGTTTCCCGTTGTTTCTTTTTGAGGCGTTTCCGGCACCGGTACCAGCCGGATGGCGTTCCAGGGGCACCCGGTCAGCACCAGGCCGTCCGGACCACCGGATACGCATGCCCCGCACCCCACGCACCGGACCGCATCCACCGTCATGCGCCTGAACGGATAGTTCTCCTCATCGGCCACCAGGTGGAGCGCGTCGAACTTGCAGTAGACGCGGCAGACCGGTACGCCGCCGCAGCCCGTGCACCAGTCCAGAATCAGTGCCCTTCGCCTGGGGGCGCGGACCTTTTTCGGCGTATCCCGCGACACAGTCTGCGTGACGGCGGCGCTGTCGAGCATCATCCCACCTCTATAAAAACCTTCTGCTCTTCAAATTCATCTTTGGAATAGACCCGGGCGATGTCCACGATGATGTTACCGCCGTTGTCCATGGCAATATGGTGGCGGTCCAGGGGCCGGGGCGCCGGACCGGCGAACTCCACGCCGTTGGAGTGGAACTCGCTGCCGTGGCAGGGGCACTTGAAGATATTGAGTTCCTCAAACCAGTTCACCGTGCATCCCAGATGGGTGCAGCGGGCAAACAGCGCGTAAATGCGGCCAGCCTCCCGCACCACGAAAAACCGGTGGTCCTTTTTGAACCTGGGGTCCACGAAAATAACGCCGTACTGGTCCGGCCGCTCGTCGGTGACAAAATCCTTGAGTTGGCCAATCACATAAGTGCTGGGCGGATGAAACACCACCGCCGGGTATAAAAACCGGATCCCCTGATAGAGCCCGGCGCCCAGGCTGGCGAACATCACCCCCCAGCCGGCAACCGCCAGGCCCTTGCCCAGAAACTCTCTTCGGGAAACCCCCTTGCCTCCGGCGTCTCCCTGCGGCGGCAGGACAACGCCCTGGGTGGTTGTAGCGGAAGAACTCATGTCACCTACCTCTTGCTTGTGGTCCCGTCGGGCCTGCCGTGCTACCCGTTTTTCTTTCCGGCCACGCGGCGAACACCCTCGACAATAACGATGGACACGATGATAATGCCCAGAACGATCGCGTACTGGGCCATCGACTGGAACATCATCTTTTTAAAGAAAAAATAATTGACGACGTTTGCGGTAATGGCCAGGTAAACAAAGGTCACGACCACGCCATACCCCACGGCGCTGACCGCGTCGGTCAGCAAACGCCGGGTGAGATCAAATAAAAAAACACCGAGAAAGAGAATACCGCCGGCAATGGAGTATTCCACCCACGAGTAGCCATGCAGATTGGCAAACATGGTTTCGCCATGAAAAAGGTAGTAGCTGATGTTGGCGGCGATCTGGTAAATAATCGTGATAAAAACCGAGAAACCCAGAGCTCTCAGAATGTTTAAAATCATAAAACCCCCTTGGCTTGGTTGTGGCGGCAGGCAGAACACCGCATTGATGAAAAGTCCAAAGTCATACTTTATACTTTTTATAGGGATACTCTATGGTTGTCAAGCTTTTTTTTGTTATTAAAGTATGCTATTAAATACAAAAAGTTATAAAAGTATACGACTGTTCAAGCTTTATTAAATAACAAGTTGACCTTTTTACTTTTTATCCCTATACTCCCTACCTGAATTATAACGCTTCATCAGAGGAGGCATCATGATTTGCGGAAGAACCCCGGATCAACTACTGGCGGAGATTGAGGGCTTTCATGGTTTTGTGGCGCCGGGGCTGGTGATCGGGGCGTTCATGGTGGATCTGGCACAGGAACATATCGGCCTTAAAACAGAGGCCGACGCCGTGGTGGAGACCCGCCACTGCCTGCCCGACGCGGTGCAGTTGCTTACTCCCTGCACGGTGGGCAACGGCTGGCTTAAAATCGTTGACCTTGACAAGTTTGCCCTCACTTTGTACGCTCGTCACACCCTTGCCGGGTTCAGGACGTGGCTGGACATTGACAAGGCCAGGCGCCACCCCAACGTTTACAACTGGTTCATGGGCCTTGTGTCCAAAAAGGATCTTCCCCGGGAGATCCTTATTCCCGCCATACTTGACGCCGGACGGGAAATCCTTTCCATAAAACAGATCACCGTGCGGCCTGAATTCGGCAAACGGGAGAAAAAGGGGGAAATCGCGGTCTGCCCCGAATGCAACGAGCCCTATGCCGCCGCCCAGGGTAAAACCTGCCTGGCCTGCCAGGGCAGGGACTATTATCACGCAGGTTCATAGGAGCGCGAACCATGGAAAAAAAGAAAAAGCGATCCGTTTCCAAAATACCGCCGGCCCCCCTGTCGGTTACCGGTCTGGCCAAGGCGTCGGGCGCGACGGCCAAGGCGATCCGGACCTATATTGATGCCGGCCTGCTTCCCCCGCCTGAAAAAAAGAGGGGCGCCACCGCCTACTATGATGCCCGGTGCGTCAACCTGATTCACCTGATCAGCATGTTTTCCACCCGCTATTCCCTTCCCCTGCCCGTCATACGGCAGGCCGTCGACGCACTCGGTCATGAAAAGGTGCTCCAGGAAAGCGCCGAGCTTGTGAGCAAACTCAACCAGGCCAAACAGATGCCATGGTTTGAACGCATTCTCGACCTGAACAACAAGCCGTTTCTGACGAGAGACGCGCTGATTCTGGCCACCGGCCTCTCGTTAAAGGACCTGGAAAGCGCTATTGCGCAGAAGCTGATCATGCCGGACAAGGACGGGCTTTTCAGCAAGAACGACCTTGACCTGGCCCTGCTCTTTTCACAGTTGAAGGCCGCTGGCATGGGAAAGAAAAACATCCTGCTTGATTTTTTAAAGATGCAGCTTCAGATGACCGAATCGCTGGTGGAAAGGGAGTTTAACGAGTTTTTCAAAAACGTGGTGACAAAAAATATTTCTGTTGAGGACGCCAATGAGCTGGCGGAAAAGGCGGTTGATGTGCTGTCAACCCTGCTGCCTATCTGCTACCGGCAGCTTTTGAACCGAAAAATCAAACAACTGATTGACGCCTGATAAAAACGCTTCCCCGACCGGGGACCCGCTATCCATGACGGTCGGCGGGCCCCCGGCCGCGGTTACTTTTTTCCTTGTTCCAGCATCTCCCGGTCCTCATTTTTGACTTCGGACACGGATTTTTTAAAATTCTGAATCGCCTTGCCCAGGCCGGCACCGAGTTCAGGGATCTTCCGGCCCCCGAACACAACCAGGGCGATAATAAGAATGATGACCAGCTCCGGCATACCCAGTCCAAACATGTTTTTTCCTTTCTTTAAAGCCTTTTTTCCGCTTGTCGCCCGAAACCATCATACAATAGCTGAACAAAGGGATGATTTGTTTGTTCGTAAGCAACCCCAACAATTCGCCTGCACACCCAACCCGGTCCCTGCGCCTTGAGAAAAAAATTTCACACACAGAAAATCTG
>JBMORB010000500.1:0-4733 GCA_049320925.1 Thermodesulfobacteriota bacterium
ATCGGTATCGGTATCGAAATCTATTTAATGTACGGTTAGTTTTTAAAAATTATGTTCTCTCTTTTCTTTACCCGTGTACTTTTCCTGGCGGCAAGAAAAGCACCAAAAGAACCGGCCCCGCAGCTTGGCCTTCGGCGCCCCTCGCGCCTACGCCTCTTTTCTCCAGCGGACTTTGATTCACGGTCTACCTCAATCAACGAGAATCAACCCGCAAATGTCCGCGATCAAAGTACCGGCCGCATCGGCCGACGGTTGAGCCATGCGCATGGTCCAGCCGGCGGATTCAAACAATTTCGCCACGTCAATGCCGAAACCGGACATGGAGGGCCGGGCGTACTGCGGATAACGGCATTCGCCGTTTTTGGAAAGCGGCGGGCAGTCTGCGTGCCGGTGGCAGAAAACCTCTTTGCACGATCCGCCGGCATAGGCTTGTGCCCGGTCAAACCCCATTTGAACCGCGGCCCGCTCAATATCGGCCGCGGTTTTCTGAAGCCGGGCGAACGCCTCGGGCCGCCTGTCGGAAAACAGCGTCTCAGCGGGAGCATCGACCGTGAACAAAACACCATGGCGGAAGGACTCAATCTCTTTTCTGAACCACAGGGGGCCGGCCACATGGGGCGGACAATTTTTTGACAGGCCGTAATTGGGGCATTGCGGTGCCCGGCACTTGTCAGCCAGGCTGCCGTCAACAACAATGGCGCCGGCCGGGATCACCACGGCCCGGTGAGCGCCAGCGGCAAGGGCGTGTTCAATCAGCTGATTCAGGTCCCCGGACAACTTAACGCTTCTCCATGGCAAAAACATAATGAAAGGGAATCGCGATCAGGTCGCCGACGATATAACTGACCATGATAACAATGATGAATCCCGAATAATCCGGGAGTCTCCCGGTGGCCACCAGCGGCACAATGACGCCGATCACCCACACCGACTTGTAGAGAAGCTGCATGCAGAGAACCGGCAGAAACTTCAGCGGGGACCGTAATCCGAAAGCCGACATCACGCCAAACGCCAGCCAGATGCTGGCCGCGATACCGAAAAAGATCGGGTCCTGGTCGCCCATGCCGAAAAGCCTCTGCGAAAGACCGGGCGCCAGGATCATGCCCGCGCCCGAGCCGCCGGCGCCGAAAATGGTATACCAGTACATCCCCTTGATCCAGCCCATGCGGATTTTTGCGGCCTGTTCCATTTTTCACCCCCTTTACCCGAATGGTTCGGGAAACATGTTGATGGGGATCAATTTACCAGCAAACCGCTGATAAATGGAAATGAATTCTGATTTTTCGCCGGCATATCTTGCCGTCTTGCCGTGCTGGACCCCGCCCCGGCGGCCGGGGTGACGGAAGCTGGAAAAACAGGTGTTCGATTTCGATACCGATCACGATAGCGATTTCGATCTGGATAAACAAATCAAAAGAGGTGCCGCCACAGTTAAAACCGTTTTGGGGCAACAATGGCGTAACATGTTATTGTAAAGTCACTTTCATTCGCATCAAGATCTGGGCGACACCGACCTTCCCCCTTGACGTCCGTTCGGACGTGCTTATCTTTTTTGCCAGAAAACAGAACAAATACGCCTTAACAAAAGGAGGTTGAATATGTACAACACGTTTTTACCGTCAATCATCAGCAGGGACTGGGCGGCGGACAACAGCGCCTACCTTGGAAATATCGTGGACAGCCTGTGGAAATCCTTTGACCTGCCCGCGGTTTTCACCGGGCAGGAGGAGTGGTCTCCGGCCATCGATGTTTCCGAAACCGAAGCCGCCTATATTGTGAAAGCCGAGCTTCCGGGCATCAACAAGGACGCCATCGACATCTCCATCACCGATGGTGTGCTGACCGTCAGCGGCGAAAAGAAGCTGGAAAAGAAGGAGGAAAAGGAGAACTATATCCTGACCGAAAGCCGGTATGGCAAATTCTCCAGGAGTTTTGCCCTTCCTTCAGACGCCGCCGCGGAAAAAGTGGACGCCGCCTTTGCCAATGGCGTGCTGACCATTTCCGTGCCCAGGAGTGAAGCGGCCAAACCCAGAAAGATCACCGTATCGTAAAAGCGAATCGGTGTAATTTAAAAGAAAGCAGGGAAGACGTCTTCCCTGCTTTCTTTGTTTGTTTTCCCGCCCGTCAACAGGCCCCGCCATTTAGCCCGGATATTTCACGAGTTGATTTGGGCGTAGATGCAAGGCGCGGGACATGAAGCTGTAGCCGGCCTACCGCGAATGTCCCGCAACACGGCAGATGCGCCCAAGGCGACTCGCCCGAAGGGTGAATTTTTTCGACATAAAATCGGCAAAAATGCCTCAAATCCTTCATGACAGTTTGTATTTTCAAAAAACGCCTGAAATCAATTTCAAAACATTGTGGTTTATATAAAAATCAACCGATGTCGAAAATTTTCATGAAATGTCCGGGCCAGATTGCCCGGCCCCAAGGCGGCGTGATAATATCCAGGCGACTATGTCGAATCTTTCATCTTAATTAATAAGGAAGAGGAGCCGCCATGCAAATCACGCTGCCCTGGGGTGATAATTCCCTGGATATTGACGTTCCCGGCACATGGACCATCCTTTACCCCAAACCCCGTGAAACCGTGCCGCCCCCATCCGCCGATGAAGCGGCCATTGTGGCCGAAGCCCTGGCCCGGCCCGCGGGCGCCAAGGCACTCGCGGAACACGGCCTGGCCGACAAAAACGTGCTGATCATCGTGGATGACAACACGCGGCCCACGCCGGCGCACCGTTTTTTTCACCTGGTTCTGGAGGCCCTGCAGACCGCCGGCGCCGACCCGGATCGAATCACGCTCCTTACCGCTCTGGGCATTCACACGCCCATGACAGATGACGAAATGGCGCAAAAAATCGGGGCCGGCAACCTTTCAAAAATTCAATGGGAAAACCACGACGCCTTTGACGCCGACCGTAACCTCTACATGGGAACCACCCGCCGGGGCACGCCGGTGCATTTGAACCGCCGCGTCAAAGAAGCCGACTTAATTGTGCTGATCGGCCTGATCGAGCCCCACCTGATGGCCGGGTTCGGCGGCGGCATGAAGAACATTCTGCCCGGCGTGGCATCGGCCCACACCATCGGCGCCCACCACGAGCTGCTGACACGGCCGCCCTACCAGGCCAACCGCGTGGGCATGCCGCCGGAACAGAATGACTTCCGCCTGGACCTGGAGGAAATCCGGGATATGATCCGGGCCGGCATCTTCTGCGTCAACGTGGCCCTGAGTCACCGGGGCGCGATCACCGCCTGTTTCGCCGGAGACCCGGTGGCGGCCCACCGGCAGGGGGTTGCCTATATCCGCCGCTTTTTCGGCGCGACCATGAAACAGCCGGTGGACGGCGTGATCACCAACGCCTATCCCATGGAGATCAACTTCAAACAGAGCATGAAATGCGTGGGCAACGCGCTTCCGGCGGTCAAGCCCGGCGGCGCGGTAATGGGTTTTCTAAAGGCCGATCGGGGCCTGGACGACATACCCGCGCCCGACGGTTCCCCCCTTCCCCTGCCGGTGGTCAAGATGATCCTTCGCCGCATCGGCCCTTCCCGGGTTTACGGGTTCTTAAACCTTGTCAAGAAGGGCATGGACATAGAGGAAAAGTTTCTATACTATTACACCATGCAGCTGATCCGGGGGTATGACCTCTTTCTTTATGTGCCGTCCCTCACCGACGGCCTGGTAAAAAAACTTTTCTTTTTCAAGGGGGCTTGCGACGACCCGGCCAGGGTCATCGCCATGGGTGTCGGGAAGCTGGGGAAAAATGCGACCGTGGCCGTGTTTCCCCACGGGGGATCGACCTTCCCGATTATCGGATAGAAACCACTTGCGCCCGACTGACAGGAAAACCCATGGTCAAGTATGTGTTTGGCAGGGAGGACATCAAGCAGATAAGGGAGCGGGGCCTTTCCGAGGAGGCCGTCAACCGGCAGTTGAGCCTTTTCGACAAAGGGGTGGTCTCCCCCGAACTGGCCGCGCCGTGCACGCCCGAGCGGGGCGTGCTGGTGCTTGACGCCCGGGAGCGAGGAAGGCTGGGCGCCCTGTCGGAACCGGCCGTCCGCCAGGGCCGTATCACCAAATTCGTGCCCGCCTCCGGCGCGGCCACCCGCATGTTCCGGTCCCTGCTGGCCCTGTACAACACTCCCGACGCTCTGGACCGGGCATCCATCGACCGGCAGGCCGGTCAGCACAACAAGGAGTATGCCAGCCTGGTAAGCTTCATGGATAATGTCGAAAAATTCGCCTTTTATGAGAACCTGGCGGCTTCCATGGCTTCCACCGGCGCCGACTGCCGGGCGCTGGTGGCTGAAGGCCGGTACCGGCCCGTTCTTCGCCATTTGCTGACCACGGCCGGCCTGGGATACGCGGGCCTGCCCAAAGGCATGATCCCGTTTCACCGTTACGCCGACACCGGCACGGCCCGGTCGTACACGGCTTTTGAGGAGCACCTGGCCGAGGCGGCTGAATACATCACCGACGGCAACGGTCTGTGCCGCATTCACTTTACCGTGCCCGAGGCCCACCAGGAACGCATCTCCGCTCTGCTGCAAAAGTCATGCGATGACCGGCGGCAGGCAGAAGGCACCCGGTTCGACCTTTCTTTCTCAACACAACGGCCTTCCACCGACACCATTGCCGCGGACCATGTAAACATGCCGTTCCGGGACGACAACGGCCGGCTTGTGTTCCGTCCCGGCGGCCACGGCGCCCTGCTGGAGAATTTAAACGA
>JBMORB010000501.1:0-4722 GCA_049320925.1 Thermodesulfobacteriota bacterium
ACTTTTAAAAACCCGTCGGCAAACACCGCCGGAAACGGCGCCTCCTCCACCCGGATAATATCGGCTTCCACTTCCACCCGCCTGTTCTTCGGAATAATCTGCCCCCGGTAAATCCACTCGTGCGCGTTGCCTGTCACAAACTCAAACCGGTGGGTCTCCACTTTTTCCGGCCACCGGCGGCGGCATACCTCTTTTAGCAGCTGCAGAAAAGACTCCAGGCCCAGGGAGCCGGGGCAGACCGGGTCCTGGTAAAAGTGGGCCCTGAAAAACCATTCATCCGGATCCACCTGCTTGACGCCCCGGATAAAACCCAGGCCGGCCGAACCGCCGTTCGGAACCCAGCATTCCACGCCATCGACCATCAGAAGCGCTTTACCCGGCAGGGTCGCGGCCGGCGCCGGATCCACATGATTGTCGTCAGGTGTCAGCGGGGCCTGAACGTCGAACTCAAAGCCATCGGCCCGCTCAAGGTCGCCGGCCGATGGCTTGTGGCAACGCTCGGCGGCCTTGGGCACGCCCACCTGCCGGGCCAGGGCCTCGGCCGAGAAAAACCCGAAATAGGTGGTGCCGCTGTACACCATTTGTTCGTCGGCGTCCGAAAGCACCTCGATGTTAAAATGCTGAATGAGCATGCCGCCGGACTCGGATACCTTGGTCATGCGGGCCCGCATGGTCAGGGTCTTTTCCTCGTTGAGCAGGTCCACATGCTGCACCGCCTTGCCGCCCAGGTTCCTGAACTTGACATCCTTCGGACTTCTCAGGGCCGACCCCGCGTAAGCGGCCAGCCAGCCGCAGGGCTGCAACGCGATTTCCAGCAGGACGCAGAACGGCATGGAGGGCTGGCGGTTGGCCTTAAAATACCAGTCGCCGGGCCGCACCGTGTATTCGGCCTCGATCCATCCTCCGGGCCTGACCTCCCACTGGGGATGGTCGATAAAAGTCACCCGGTCCATGAAAAAATAAGGCGGACCGGGCAGCCGGGCAATGATCCGGCCCTCGTCAAATATTTTATATGGCGGGCCAAACGCTTCTGAAGGCTTGCCCACGGCATAAGCCAGCAGTCGGTCCCGGCCGTACAGCGTCGGCTTTTCAGCAGGCCGCGTCTTCGCGCCCGGGCCGCGGCCGGCCCAGAATGTTTCAAGTTCATCCTTTGTCAGCCCGGTGGCCTTGAGCGACATTCGCTCAAACATCACGATCCGGTCCCCGTCCGCGTACATGAAGGCGTCTGCCAGCACGTAGGGCTCGGGGTTGTAGCCGATTTCGCGAAGCTCGATCTCATAAAGCACGTGCCGGGTTTCCCGGGTCACCGGCCCCCGGCACTTTAACACCGCGCCCTGGTCCGGCACCGGCTCGAAGCAGACATCCGCCCGGCCGGTTACCCAGCCCATGCGCAGCACCAGAACCCGCAGGGCCTGCTCGCAGCACTGGTACATCAGGGTGCCGGGCATCACCATGTCGTCCACGAAATGGCAGGTGAGAAACCAGTCGTCCGGATGAATGTCCGCCTGGGCCTTGATATTGCCCAGACCGTAACGTCCTCCGGCCGGGTCGATGGAAAGAATCCGGTCGATGAGCCGCATGCGGCCGCCGGGCAGGCAAAGGGAGGGCGGCAGGGTCATTCCGGCGAAAAGAGGGCCGAAACACTTTTCAAGGTCCCCTTTTCGCAGGGCCGCGATCTGGTCGTCTGTGTAAGACCCGGCCGTCACCGCTACCAGGGGCTTCCAGCCGGCGATTTTTCCCGGCCGGGGGAGCAGATCCTCTTTTTTCAGAACAATGCCGCCGGAGGCCTTGACCTCTTCGGGCGTAAAGAACCCGGCGCACCCGTTTCGCATGGTAATGATGTGACGGCTGCCGATATAGCCGTTGAACTCGAAGAAAAAGAGGTAGGTCTCTCCCTGGCGAACGAATTTCTTGATCTCGATCTCATAGCGGATCGTCCGGCCGGACCGGGGAAGCCCCTCGTGAAACGTGGCCACCGCGTCCAGCAGACGATAACTCCGCTTTCCCTTGACCGCCAGGTCGATGCCCAGGTAGGAGCATAAGAACAGATCGGCCTGGCCCGCTTCGATGGAGATGCACACCGGCACCCGGTCGGCCTGAAGATACCAGGCATCCGGATGCACATCGTGCTCGGTCACCACCCGGCCCGGCCCCAGGGAGCCCTTTTCCCCCTCCACGGAAACAATGCGGTCCACCAGCATCAGGGGCTCGTCCGGCAGCCGCACCCGCACCGGGTAGGTATCCACCACGGCAAACGCCGGGCCCAGCACTTTTGCCACCGACCCGACGGCAAACTCCATGCACATGTCCCGGTCAAAGGCCGCTCTGACCGCGGAAACCGGCGTCCGGGCCGGCACGGGCGGTTGTGGCGGGACGGGAACGTCAACGGAAACAGCCCCCATGGCAAGCTGCTTCTGAAGTGCCCCCAGGCCGGACAGGTCGCCGGCGGCCAGGGCCGCTTCCAGCAGTTGGGCCTGAAGGGCAAAGGTCTGCGCCCCCACCTGATTCATATAACTGGAAAACTCCAGAAACGCCTGGTGCGCACGGGTTGTGGCATCGGCATCGGCAACGATCTTTTCCATGACCCCGGCCCAGGAGGTGCGGGCCATGTCGGGCATGACATTCATGGCCGGCGGTGGTGCCTGAATCGGGGCACTGTGTGCAAACGCCGGCGGCGCCTGGGGTTTGCCGGCCGGAAGGTGAAGCGGGGCCGGTCGAACCGGCTCGGGCAGAATAAGCTTCCTGCCGGTCTTTACGGGCATCCGGCGACGGCCCTCGCTTTCAGTGGCAGGAGGTTTTTCCGCTGAAACTGGCGGAAAGGCCTCGGCGCCGTAGAGAAACTCGAGGTCCACCGGCACCCGTTCGGCGATCAGGGTGCCGACGCATTTTAACACCGTCAGGTAACTGTTTTCCGAACGGTTGCACATGGAGACGGCCAGGTGGGGTCTGTCCGCCAGAATCTGCTGAATCATCCGGGTGCACGAGTTGTGAGGGCCCATCTCAATAAACACCCTCACCCCGTCCCGGTAAGCCCGCAGCACCGTTTCGGTGAAGTCAAAGCCATACAGGGCCTGGTCCGTGATGGACTGGGCCGCGCTTTCGGAAGTCAACTCGATGGCCTTGCCCCTGGCACAGCTGTAAAACCGCACCCCTTCCGGCGGGGTCACGGGAAACTGGTGAAGGGCCCTGTATGCCTCTTTGACCGGCACGGCGGCGTCGCAGTGGACCGTGACCACCCCTTCCAGAAAGACGGCTTCACAGCCGAGGGACTTGATCGCCTCTTCCACCTGGATCCGGCGGCCCCCGATCACGCACTCCGTGGGGGTGTTGACGATCAGAAGGTAAACCAGGGGGAAATGGCGGATCGCCTTTTTCACCTGGTCGGCGCTCCGGTTGACCACGGCCACGCGCCAGTCCACCTCTTCGTCCGGCGGCACGCGCCACACTTCCCGGGCCGCGTTGCAGGGCCCGGCCAGCTGGGTTTTAAACAGGTCCGACGCCCGCATCCGGTCCAGCATCTCGCTGCGGTGCTTCCAGGCGCCGGTGGCAAACAGGCCCGCGGATTCCCCCAGGCTGTAACCGATCACCGCGTCGGGTTTCAGGCCGAACCGGCGGGCCAGCCAGGCCATCAGTCCCCCGTGGGAAACCTGGCCGATGATCATGTTCAGGGGATCGGCCCCGATTTTTCCGCGGCTTTCCTCTTCCCATCCCGGTTTCCATGAATCGCGCCAGGGGAAAAAGCACTCCGGCAGAAACCGTTCCTTGAGCTTTCGGGCCTCCGCGTCGAGCTGGCGGGCCACCGTCGGAAAATCCACCCCGATCTCCCGGCCCATGCCCAGGTAGTGATTGCCCGATCCGGGAAACACAAAGGCGACCTGTCCGTTCTGCGACCCCACGGGATGCAGATGCGTGGAATACTTGATGCCCCGCATGCCGCTGATGCTGCTGGGCCGGTCGCTGGTGATCAGTCCTTTGGCCTCCTCCACGAAGCGGTCCAGTTCCGCCAGGGTGCCGGCCACAATGGCCACGGCATACTCCCGGGCAAAGTTTACGCCATGGGCCGCGTACCATCCCCGGGCCGCCTTTTCCATGCCGGCGTTTTTCCCGTCGATCCCGCGAATGTACTGGTGCAGGCGATCCAGGCCGTTCATCAGGGCCTTGTTGTTGTCCCCCTCCACCACGAAAAGCCCGGCCCGGCCCGGATAAAATCCCAAAGGCTGCCGCCGCTCGCGCTCGATTTTCGCCAGCAACTCCGGCGGCGTTGTCTCCGGCCACTCGTATTCCTCGATCACCGCGTGGGCCGCGCCGCCGTCGGCGGTCATGGATCCCACGCACGCCCTTCTGGGTCCCTCAACGCGGTTGCGCAGCCAGAATTGAGGGGTTTTGGGCATATGGAAAAAAGTGGTTTCAAACCGGCCGTCGGCCGGGGCCATGAAATTACGAAGCGGCGCCGTCATCTGCTGGTAGACGCACAGAACCGCCTTTGCAAACGCGGCCAGTCCGGCGGCGGCCCCGGTGTGGCCGATAGTGGGCATGGCCGAACCCAGGGCGCACTGCTTGGCGCCGGTCTGGGCTTCCCGGCTGAAAAATTCACAAACGGCCGCTGATTCAATGTCGTCTTCCGCGGGATCACCGCTGCCGTGGGCCTCAAACAGGGAAATGGTGCCGGGTGGGATGCCGGCTTCGGCAAAGGTCCGGTCCAGGGAAAGGATACAGGCCCGT
>JBMORB010000502.1:0-4676 GCA_049320925.1 Thermodesulfobacteriota bacterium
CTGATGGCGCCTTTGCCCGTGTTGTTTTTATCTGCCCGGTCCACTTTAACCCGAATATTTCATGAAATTTTTCGACATTTGTAAATTTTATATAAAACACCGTGTGCTGTAATAGATTTCAGCCGTTTTTTTAAATACAAACTGTCATGAACAACTGGAGGCTTTTTGTGCTAATTTTATGTCGAAAAATTTCATGAAATATCCGGGTTAATGGATACAACCATGTGGCGGAAGGCTTTAGCCTTCCATAAAACTGGCCAGGTTCCATACCTTATTTAACAATATGGCGGAAGCCTCACGCGACGCAAGCGCCTGCGCTACGCGTCGGACTTCCGAATAATGAGCTGATGATGGCGGCATCCGTTCATAGGGCGGCCTGAAGGCCGCCGCTACATTCAATTACAGCTTTCCCACCCGGGTCCGGGTTCTGCGTTCCTTTTTGGAAAGCCGGCGGCCCGGCCCTTTTTTTTTCGTGGTGCCGGACCACGAGACATCGGCGTCTTCCTCCCCGGCCCCCTCTCTGGCCTCCATCATCAGGGCCTGGTTCACGTGCTCCTCGAATTCCCGCGAACTGACGGCCGCCGCTCCCGCCGCCTCCACGGCGGTTACGATTTCCCGGTCCGAAGTGACCACCAGGGCCTTTTCTCTCTTTGCCAGGGCCAGGTCCCGGACAACGGCGTCGGCGGTCTGGCCCGGCGCGGAAAACCGGACGTCAATGCCGCCGACCCGGTCCCGGTGCTGGTAATAAGCGGGCGCGTCGGCGCCGTCGAACACCACGGTGACGGTATGGGGCCTGACCCGCCGGTAGGCGGCAAGACGGTTGAGCAGCACCTCCCGGCCCTTTTGCAGATCCCGGCTGTCGATGCGGCTCAGTGTGGGGGACTGGCGGATAAGATTGTAGCCGTCGATGATGATGTGAAGGGTCGTCATGGGCCGCCAATCCATCAAAACAAAAAAGGAACATCCACCAGGTGCCACTGGCAAAGCGGAGCCTGCCCGTGCTTTGTGAGTGGCCTGCCTCATTTTTCACGGGCAAGGCCTGGCGGCCTTGGCCCGTGCCACCCATTTGCGATTATTTTTTCTTTGAGGGGTACAGCGGGCAAACCATGCCGAAGGCAGGGCCGCGGGATCATATCTTTGACAGCAGCTCCAGCACCCGGTCCAGATCGGCGTCGCTGTAAAATTCGATCTCGATCTTTCCCCTTTTCCCTTTGCGCTGAATCCGCACCCGGGTTCCCAGGGCCCGTGCCAGGTTGTCGGCCAGGTCGGTAAAGTGGGCCGCGTCCGGCGTCACCGCTCTTTTGCCGGAGGCCGGTGTCCGGCCCCCTTTTCCGGTCTCCTTGACCATGGCCTCGGCCTGGCGGACCGAAAGGCCCCTGGCCAGAATGGCCTGAAAGATACTGGTCTGCTGCTGGGGGGTTTTGGCCGCCAGCAGCGCCCGGGCATGGCCCGTGCTGATGGCGCCGTCGGAGATGCGCTCCTTGATGGGATCCGGCAGGTTGCGCAGCCGGAGCATGTTGGCCACGGCCGACCGGCTCTTGCCCACGGCCGCCGCCACGTCCTCCTGGGAATAACCGAAGGTGTGAACCAGCATGTGGTAGCCCTGGGCCTCCTCCAGCGGGTTTAAGTCTTCGCGCTGCACGTTCTCCACGATGGAGTAAACCAGGTGCTGCTGGTCGGAGATATTTTTGATCACCGCGGGGATCCGGGAAAGGCCGGCCAGCCGGGCGGCCCGCAGCCGGCGCTCGCCGGCCACCAGCTCGTATCCGGTGTCGGTCTTCCGGACAATCACCGGCTGAATCACGCCTTCCTTCTTGATTGATTCGGCAAGAGCGGAAAGCTCCTCTTCCGAAAAGCGGGACCGGGGCTGAAACCGGTTGGAGGCAATGGCATCCACTTCACAGAGAAAATAGTCGCCGCCGACGGCATTCGTCTGGGTGATCTCGGGAAACAGGGCGTCAAGCCCCCTGCCCAGGGCCCTTTTCTTTTTCGGCTCCCGGGCCTGCTCTTTTCCCTTTTTGACAGGTCCTTTTTTTTTCATATTCCCCCCTGGTCCCTTTTTATCAGCTCTTTTGCCAGCGCCATGTAGCTTTTTGACCCGGCCGACGCGGGATCGTACAGCAGAATGGGCAGGCCGAAACTGGGTGCCTCGCCCAGCCTTACGTTTCTGGGAATCCGGGTTTTAAACACCAGGTCGGCAAAGTGGTTTTCCGCGTCTTCGGTGACCTGGTTGGACAGATTGGTCCGCTGGTCGAACATGGTCAGCAGGATGCCGGCCACCTTCAGGGAAGGATTGAGCGACTGCTTGATGCGCCGCACGGTGTGCAGCAGCTGGCCCAGGCCCTCCAGGGCGTAGAATTCGCTTTGAAGGGGAATCAGCACCGAATCCGCCGCGGCCATGGCATTGATGGTCAGCAGGGTCAGCGATGGCGGGCAGTCCAGAAGAATATAGTCATAGCCGTTGGTTATCGGCTCCAGCACGCGCCGAAGGACCCGCTCCTTGTCCGGCTCGTCCACCATCTCCACCTCAAAGCCGGAAAGCTCCACCCGGGAGGGCAGAATCGACAGCCGTTTTACCGGCGTCGGAACAACGGCCTGGGCCGCGGGCGCGCTGCCGATCAGGGCATGATACAGGGTGGCCGCCAGTTTGCCCTTGTCCACCCCCACGCCGGTGGTGGCGTTGGCCTGGGGGTCGCAGTCCACCAGCAGCACGTTTTTCGAAAGCGAGGCAAGGGCCGCGGCCAGGTTGACCGCCGTGGTGGTTTTGCCCACTCCTCCCTTCTGGTTGGCTATGCATAGGGTTTGTGACATAAGCCGTGTGTTACCATAAAACATTGTCTTTGAAAAGAAGATATACTATTGTAGGAAAAACCGGATGACCGGAACCGCAGCCTTGCTTGAAAAGCCTGATTATCGCTGGTCGTGGACACCCCATACAGGACAGCCCATGAACGCCTTTAAAAAAATATTCACCGTGATGTGCGTGGCAATTTATATGAGTTCTCTTTTTGCCGCGTCGCCGGCCCAGGCCCTGACCATTTCCGAAGAAGAGGAACTGGGCCGGGAGTTTTTCAAGTACGTGCAGCAGCGGTACCGGTTCGCCGACGACCCCTTTGTCCGCCATTACATCGAGTCACTGGGCAGACGGCTGGCCGCCGCCTTTCCAGACCCCATGTTTGAATACCGGTTTTTCATCGTCGATGACGAAACCTACAATGCCTTTGCCGCGCCCGCCGGATACGTGTTTGTCAACAGCGGCCTGATTCAGGCCATGAACTCGGAATCGGAGCTGGCCGGCATTCTGACCCATGAAATCGCCCATGTGTACTGCCGTCACATATCTGAAAAGATTGAAAAATCCAAGAAAATCGGCCTGGCCACCCTGGCGGGCATCGCCGCCGGCATCTTCCTGGGGGCCGGCGGCGCCGTTCCCGGCGACGCCGTAATGATCGGCTCGGCCGCGGCCGGCCAGGCAGCGGCCCTGGCCTACAGCCGGGAGGACGAGCGCCAGGCCGACCAGATCGGGGTCACCTACCTGTGCCATGCCGGGTACAGCGCCGCCGGCCTGATGGAAATACTCAAAAAAATCAAATCCAAGCAATGGTTCTCGGACAAGGAGTTTCCCACCTACCTGTCCACCCATCCGGGCACGGACGAGCGGCTCATGTACATCGACACCCTCATGGCATCGCCGGATTTTGCCGCCTGCAGCCGGAAGGACGCCGACGACGAGCAGTCCTTTGCCGTGGTCAAGACCAAAATCATGGCCTTCTACCCCGGAGACAGCGCGGCCATTCGAAAGTTTTCCGGCCTTGTGCAGCAGGAGCCGGACAACGCCCTGGCCCGTTACGGCCTGGGCCTGGCCCTCTGCCAGAACAACCGGCATGCCGACGCCATCGCCCATTTTCAGAAAGTGGCCCAGAACAGCTTTGCCTATCCCCACGCGCAAACCGCCCTGGGAGAAGCCTACTATTATACCGGGGCCTATGAAAAGGCACTGGCCACCCTGGAGCGGGTTCCGGCCGCCGACGCCTATTACGACACCGAGCGGTATTTCTACACGGCCATGGCCGCTGAAAAGCTGGGCATTCACGAAAAAAGCACGGCCCTTTTCCGGCAGATCATTCAAAAAGAGCCCCAGTACCTGCCGGCCATCTACGAGCTGGGCAAGGCCGAGGGCGAGCGGGGAAACCTGGAGGACGCCCACTTTTACCTGGGCATCTACCACAACAACCGGCGGGAGCCGGACACGGCCCTGTTCCATCTCAACAAGGCCATGGAGCTGACCAGGGACGAAAAACGCAAAGAGCAGATAAAAAAGATGCTGGCCGACATTCAGGAATTTTTAAAAGAGCAGAGAAGAAGCATGCGGTAACGGCTTCTCGCCGCTGCCAAATACTATCCAGATCGAAATCGGGATCGGGATCGGGATCGAATTACAAACACATCCTCCCTCTGGGAGAGGACCGGGGTGAGGGTTTCAATACCGATTTCGATAGCGATTTCGATTCCGACTTAAAATGCAAATGAAATACTCTTTCCGCATTCACCTGTTAATCCGGCGGCTGCCGGCGCTTCCCGCGCTGGCGGCGGCTGTTCTTTTTGCCATCGTACTTTCATGCGGGCACCTGTCCGCCGCGGAGCCGCTCTCCTGGAAAGCCTGCGTCGAGGAGGCG
>JBMORB010000503.1:0-4631 GCA_049320925.1 Thermodesulfobacteriota bacterium
TGCCGCCATGGGGGTGGATGCGGTAACATCAGCCGCCGCTGTGGCGGCATCCATCGGCAATATCGGGCCGGGGTTCGGCGCCGTGGGACCGGTGGACAACTATGCCGGGCTTCCCGCGGCCGGAAAGTGGCTGCTGATGTGGTGCATGCTGCTGGGCCGGCTTGAAATTTATACCATACTGATCCTGCTGGTTCCCGAATTCTGGAGGAAATAGCGGATGAGGCGGGCGGCACCGGAATGGTTTGGTTGAGCTTTGTGATTTCGGCGTTGCAGTCCCCGGCCGGGGACGGGCGTGACAATTCATTTTGAATCAAGGAGAGCGCGGGTATGAAGCAGCAATTTTTAATCGTTCGGGGGGATTCAAAAACCGACCTGTTTATCAGGGAGCTTGCCGAGCTGGAAAAAAACGAAACCGCCGTCATATGTGAAAACGGTTTCAAGGTAAGCGATCTGAAAAAAGCCGCCCAAAAAGGGATCGGGGAACTGATCTCCCAGTTGCGGTCCAAGGATTTTTTCCCGCCGGCCTTTCTGGCCGAGAAACTGGCCCAGGGCGTAATGGAACTGTTTAGCGACAGCGGCAAGGAATCGGTGGAAGTGTTGGTGGATGACATGACCATCATGAAGGAGAGTGAGCCCGCCGATTTTGTCGATGACGAGATTGAGGCCGAGGAGGATATCGACGAACTGCTGGATGACGACGAAATTCCCTTTGAAGACGAGGGGGACGAGGAAGAGGAGGAAGACCTTTCGTAACTCGTCCAAACCAGCTTGTGAAACACAGTGACGAAACCGGTGGCGGGTACGAAAGTGATATAAGATGAAAGAGACGTTGCGGGAAATGATTCGTGCGGCGGCGGTTGCGGCTTTTGAAAAAGGCGTCCTGTCCTCGTCCCGGTTTCCTGATATCGAGATAGACGAGCCCCGGTCCAGGGAGCACGGCGATTTTGCCACCAACATGGCCATGGTGTCGGCGTCGATTCAGAAAACGGCGCCCCGGAAGATCGCCGAGGCCATTGTGACGCACCTGGCCGACCCGTCGAACATCCTGCTGAAAACGGAGATCGCCGGCCCCGGGTTTATCAATTTTTTTATCCGGCCGGAAGCGTGGCTGCCGGTGCTGCGCCGCGTTCACGGGGAAGGGGAGCGCTTTGGCGCCTGCGATCTGGGCGGCGGGAAAAAGGTCCAGGTGGAGTTTGTCAGCGCCAATCCCACCGGGCCGTTGCACGTGGGTCACGGCCGGGGGGCCGCCGTGGGCGACAGCGTGGCCCGGATTCTGGCATGTTGCGGCTGGCAGGTGCAGCGGGAGTATTATGTCAACGACGCGGGCAACCAGATTATGACCCTGGGAAGGTCGGTGCTTTTGCGGCTGCGCGAACTTTCGGGCCAGGCCGTGGACTTTCCCGGCGACTGCTACCAGGGCGACTATATCCGCGCCATTGCCCGCCAGATCAGTGCCGACCACCGGCCGGCCGTGGAAAAAATGGCCGAAACAGAGGCTGTTGTTTTCTGCGCCCGCATCGCCGCGGACCACATTCTGGAGGGCATCCGCCAGGACCTGGAAACATTCGGCATCACCTTTGACCGGTGGTTTTCGGAAAAATCCCTGGTGGATGAAAAGGCCGTGGAAAGGGCGCTGGAACGGCTGAAGGCGGAAAAGGTGGTTTACGAATCAGAGGGGGCACTGTGGTTTGCCACTTCCCGGTTCGGTGACGAGAAAGACCGGGTGGTGGTGCGCAACAACGGTGAGGCCACTTATTTCGCCTCGGACATCGCCTATCATAAAAACAAGTTTGACCGGGGATTTGACCGGGTCATCGACGTGTGGGGCGCCGATCATCACGGCTACATCCCCCGGGTGAAGGCCGCGGTCCAGGCCGTGGGCAGAAGCAAAGACGACCTGGACGTGATCCTGGTCCAGCTGGTGGCCCTGCTGCGGGACGGCCAGCCCGTGGCCATGTCCACCCGGTCCGGCGAGTTCGTCACCCTCAAGGAGGTCGTGGACGAAGTGGGCCCTGACGCGGCCCGGTTTATCTTTCTTTCCCGCCACTACGACAGTCCTCTGGATTTCGACCTGGAGCTGGCCAAGAAAAAGAGCAACGACAACCCGGTCTATTATGTTCAGTACGTGCACGCCCGGATCGCCAGCATGCTGAGAAAAGCACAGGCGGAGAAAAACATCGACCGCGAGGATGTCGACGAAAATACCGTGGAACGCCTGCGAGAACCCGAGGAGATCGACCTTGTAAAGCTGCTGGCACGCTATCCCGAGGCGGTGAGCAGCGCGGCCCGGTTCCTGGAGCCTCACCGGATCACCTTTTATCTGCTTGACCTGGCCGCCGGTTTTCACGGGTATTACAGCCGGCACAAGGTGCTGACCGACGATGCCGGCCTGACCCTGGCCCGGCTTTACCTGGTGTGCGCCGTCAAGCAGGTGATGAAAAACGGCCTGGCCCTGCTCGGCGTTTCCGCACCGGAATCCATGTAGCCCGGGTTTCAATTTCGACCCCTACAGCGATTTCCATTCTGACAGGGCCGCGGGCATGTCTATGATGATAATTGAGGCTCTGGCGGGAGCATGGCACAAAACAGGAAAAAGCTTTCCACCGGCAAAAAACGGTTTTCCATGGAGCTGTCCGGCGTCGAGTTTCTGGGCTGGGCCGGGTTGCTGCTGCTGGTGTGCCTGTGGTTCTTTGTTCTGGGCGTGCTGGTGGGCCGGGGGCTGGTGCCGGTAACCGGTCTTGGCCCCCCCCTTGAGGAAGAGCTGGCCCGGGCAAAAGAAGAAAGTCTTCAAAAGCAGGAGTCCCAGGCCCAGTCGGATGTCCGCATCAATTTCCACAAGGCGTTAAAGGAAGAAGGTGTTGCGCCGCCGGCCGCTCCGAAATCCGCGCCGCCCAAGCCGCCCGGTCCCGCGCCGGCCGAATCCGCCAAACCGGAGGCTCCCGCGGCCGTCAGCCCCGCTTCGCAGCCATCGACCGCAAAAACGCCGGCCCCGTCCACGTCCGAGGATTCTTCCCAAAAGGCAATTCCGGCCGATGCCGGCAAGCCGTTCACCATTCAGGTTGCCGCCGTAAAAGACGCCCGGTCCGCCGAAGAGATGATCGCGAAATTAAAGAAAAACGGGTTTGACGCTTACAGCGTTGAAGTCAGGCTGGATGATGGCGCCGTATGGCACCGGATCCGAAGCGGCGCCTTTGAAAGCCGGGAAGCGGCGGCCCCCCTGCTTTCCAAGCTCAGGGAGGCCGGTTACGGCCCGGTGCTGGTGCCCCGGTAGGATATGGCGTTTGGATGTCGGACGGTCGGCGGTCGCCCCGCAGGAGCGCCCGCCTGGAAACCAGCCGGGAATTGGGAATTCAGGGTCGGCCGGGTTTCCGGCCGACCCTGGTCGTTGCCGGGCCGTTATTTTGCGTAAATGTCCTTGTAGGTTTCCCTGACCACTTTCTTGTTCAGTTTTCCCACGCTGGTTTTGGGGATCTGGTCGACCAGCAGGACTTCATCGGGCAGCTGCCATTTGGCGAACGACTTGGCCAGATGCTCCTTGATGTCGTCGGGCGTGACCTTGCCCTTTTCCCCTTCGCGCAGCACCACGAGGGCCAGGGGCCTTTCCTCCCACTTGGGATGGACAATGCCCACCACCACTGCTTCCAGTACCGCGGGGTGGGACACGATTTCATTCTCCATATCCACGGAGCTGATCCATTCGCCGCCGCTTTTAATGACATCCTTGAGCCGGTCGGTGATTTTCAGGTAGCCGTTCGCGTCGATGGTGCCCACATCCCCGCTTCGCCAGTATCCGTCGGCGGTAAACTGGGCCTCCGACCCCGGTGCGTTGTAATATTTGCCCGTGATCCAGGGCCCCCGGATCAGTACCTCGCCGGGGGTTTTGCCGTCATGGGGGATTTCCTTGCCCGTGGCGTCCGCCACCTTGATATCCAGTCCCACAACGGTAAAGCCCTGTTTCTTTTTCAGCTCCCATTTCCGGTTTTCATCCAATTCTTTTTCCAGCCAGGGCATGATGCGGTTGACCGTCACCAGGGGCGTGGTCTCGGTGGCGCCATAGGCGTGAATAATCTCCACACCGGTCAGATCCCAGAACCCTTTCATCATGGCCACGGGCGGTTCGCTGGCGCCGGAAAGAAAACGCGCGCCTTTCAGGTCCGGCTTTTGATCCAGCCCCCGGATGTATTCCAGAAGGGGCATGAAGATGGCCGGTGCTCCGGCGCTGACATTGACTTTCTGGTCAACAATCAGTTTGCAGAGCTTCTCCAGCTTGTCCAGGGTGTACATGCCGGGAAATACCAGCCGTGCGCCTACCATGGTGGCTGCCTGGCTGAGGCCCCAGCCCAAGGCGTGAAACATGGGGACGATCTGGCAGTAAGTGTCCCGGGTGGAAATTTCCGCGTTGATGCCGATGGAGCAGGAGTGCAGGAAGACGTCCCGGTGGGAGTAGTAAACGCCCTTGGGCTTGCCGGTGGTGCCCGTGGTGTAACAGGCCGCGTAGGCGGATGTTTCGTCCATGTGGGGCCATTCAAAATCCGGGGAGGATTCGGCAATCAGGTCTTCATAGGCATAGGTGTTGGGCAGTGTGGTTTTCACGTCGGACAGTTTTTTCCCGGGCAGGGTAATGATGACAA
>JBMORB010000504.1:0-4628 GCA_049320925.1 Thermodesulfobacteriota bacterium
CACTGGCGGTATGCCTGATACGCCGGCCGGATGCCGCCAGCGGCCTGGCGGTGCTTCACGAATTCAAGATGGTGGTGTTCATGGCCGTTGTCGTATCGGCCGTGAGAACCCCGGGCGAGCTCAAGCTGCTGCTCTATTCGATCTGCGCGGCGGTGCTGCTGCAGGTGGTGATGGTGAACGTGGCCGCATTGACCGGCTCCGCGATCAAGGTTTCGGCCAAGCTGTCCGGCGAGCTGATGTCGTTTTCCGGGGCCCGGGCATCCTACCTTCGGGCTACCGGCACCGTGGGCCACGTGAACCAGGAGGCTGCCTTTTTGACCTTTTTCGGCATTCCCCTGGTGGCGCTGATGATGGCGGGCGGCCGGTTCTGGAAAATCGTGGGCCTGGTTTCCGTTGTCGGCACATTCGTGGCCATCGGGCTCACCTTTTCCAGGGGCGCATGGCTGTCACTGGCCGTTGGCATGGCGGCCATTCTTGTGGTGGCCGTGAAAAAGAGAGACCTTGTTTTCCGGCACTGGGTCTATGGGCTGCCGGTTCTGCTGGCGGCGGCGGTTCTGCTGCCCATGGCCGGTAAACCGGCCCTGGACAGAATGTTTTATGGCGACGAGGGGGCCACGGCTTCCCGCAAGCGGGCCATGCTGCTGGCCAGAGACCTTTTTGCCTTCCATCCCCTGGCCGGGGTGGGAGCGGGCAATTTTTCCCGTGCGGCCCTGGACTATTTCCCCCCGGAGAAAAAAAAGGTGAACTGGGTGCGCCGCGAAGAAACAGCCAAATTCAACTGGCAGGTTTCCAGCCGTCTCGAGATGACCCAGGTCACGGTCAATGGCCGGCAGTACGATATTCCATTGCCGGTGCACAACAAGTATATGCTGGTCATGGCGGAACTGGGCGCCGTGGGGCTGCTGCTTTTTTTGTGGTTCCAGATCAGGACATGGGGCCATATCCGGCGAGGGCTTCAAAGCGGCATGGCCTCCGGGCGGTGGCTGGCCATCGGCCTTGCCGGCGCTTTTTTTGCCAGCCAGTGCTACATGAACCTGGACCTTTTCGCCGATGACAAAACCATGCAGATACTGCTCATCATTCCCGTTCTGGCCATGATCAACGACCGTATCGCATCCTTTGCCTGGGAAGACCGTGCCTGAAAAGAAAACAAAAAAAACCGGGCTGGTGTCGGGCAGCGTCATGGTGACGGCGGCCAGGGTCGCGTCCGCGGCCTGCGCCTTTGTGCTGTTGTGGTTCATCTCCCAGGAGTCGGTGGCCGATCTGGGCGCGTTTCGGACGCTGTTTGTCTTTTTTCTGGTGGTGGAGTTCCTTCCCCTGCTCGGCATGAACCAGTTTCTCATCCGGGAAATCGCCAGGTCACCCGGTCAGGCCGCCGACTTTCTGCTGCATGGCGTTCTCCTGGGCCTTCTTGTGTCGGTTTTCATCGGCGCGGCCCTGCTGGCGCTTTCCTTTTACGGCGGATACAGCCCGGCGGTTCGGGCCGGCCTGCCCCTGATCATGATAAGCCTTCCCGCCACCGCCGCTGTTTTGTGTCTTCAATCCGTGCTGGTGGCGATGGGCCGGGGAACGGATTTTGGCGTTATCCAGGGAGTGGAAGTGGTGGCCCGGACCGTTGTCGGGATCGTGGTGATAGAAACCACTCAGAATATATTATACGTCATGGCCGGTTTCGTGGCGGTCCGGTGCCTGATCACCGCCGTTTACTGGCGCCGGGTGCGGCCCCTGACATTGCCCTGCGCGGCACGGATTCGCATGGACCTGGTAAAAATATTTGCGGCCATGACCCCCCAGTTTGCCGGTATTCTGCTGCTGTTTCTCGTGATACGGTTTGCCGGTCCGATGATGGTGCCGTGGATGGAAGGCGACGCGGCGGCCGGCCAGTTTGCAATTGTTTACCAGTTCCTGGACCTCATTTTGCTGGTTCCCACGGCTTTTGCCGTCAACCTCATGCCCCTGCTGGCGCGCAAGGCGGCCGGTTCCCTGACGGACATGAACCGGACCGGCAAGCAGGCCATGGGCCTGATTGTCATGCTGATGGCGCCGGTGACGGTTTTTCTGGCGGTACACAGCGAAGGGCTGGTTGTTTTTATCTTCGGCCCCGCGTATGGGCCTGCGGTGGTTCTGGTGCGTATCGCGATCTGGGCCGGGCTGATGCTGGTCGTTGACCAGATGCTTTCCATATCAATGATTGCCGCCGAACGGCAGAAGGCGGACCTCGCGGCCCTTGCCGTGGGCGCCCTGGTGACGGTCGCCGGCATGTATGTTCTGATATCCGCCTATGGCGTTACCGGCGCTTCGGCGGGGCTCCTGCTCGGCACGTCGAGCCTTCTGGCGGCAAGGGTGATTCTGTACCGCAGAAAGGTCGGTCCCGTCAGCCCGCCGGCCCTGTTGTGGCGGACCATGGCGGCCGGAGTCGTCATGGGCGGGTTCATGATATTTTACGGGGCGACGGGGTTTAACATGCTGGTGTCGGGCCTGGCCGGGGGCGCGCTGTATCTGCTGGTACTGGCCGGACTGGGGAGTTTTAACCGTGAGAACCGGGGCCGTTTCGCGGAACTGCTGCATAACAGGTAGTCAATGGACGGATACAAGACGATCACATGGCGTGAAACATGGAGCCTGATCAGGGAGGACGTGGTCCGCAAGACCCTTTCCGACGGCAAACCCCTGCGTTTTTCCGCCGTTCTCATGACGGCGCTGTCTCCGTCCGTCATGCCCGTCATCCTGTTCCGGTTTCAGTATTTTTTTTACCACCATCATCTGTTTGTGCTCAGCAAGCTGATCATGTGGCTCAGCATTGTTCTTTTTTCAGTTGAAATCGGCTCCCGGTGCCGGGCCGGCGGGGGACTGATCCTGGGGCATGCCAACGGCATCGTGATTCACGACCAGGTCGTCATCGGCCGCAGCTGCACCCTGATGCACCAGTGCGGACTGGGCCTTAACTATCTGCCCGGCATTCCGGAGGCGGAACAGTTTACCGTGCTGGAAGACGACGTGTTTGTCGGCGCCGGCGCGAAGATACTCGGACCGTGCGTTATCGGCCAGAGCTCATGGATCGGCATGAACGCCATGGTGACGGGCTCGTTCCCGGAAAGAAGCGTTATCGCGGGCGTTCCGGCCCGGCGCATCCGATTCCGTGAACCGGGTGAGGACTTTGCCGCCGAGCCCCTTGCCCGGAATTACGGATGCCGGGCGGCGCAAAGCGTGGCAGACACCCTGAAACTGATCCGGGCCGACCTGGAGCACCGGGCCCATGTGGACGGCAAGAAGTTTGACCGGTGGTGCTATGTGAAGCTCTTTTTAAACCCTGCGGCCCTGGCCGTCTTTGTTTTCAGGTGGGCCGCCTGTTTTGACCGCCACCGCATCGGATGGCTCGCCAAAATTTTCACAACCGTCAATATTCTGGCGTTTAAGACCGATATCGGCTGCAAGGCCGAGATCAAGGGCGGGCTTGTCATCGGTCACGCCAACGGCGTGATGATCAACCACCAGGCAAAAATCGGGAAAAACGCGCTCTTTTTTCACCAGAACTCGGTGGCCATCGGCCCCCGAAAAGGGCTTGATCCGGAAAGCGATCGCGTGGTCATTGGCGATAACTTCATCGCCGGCGCCGGAGCGAGGATACTCGGCAATATCGTCATCGGGAACAACTGCGTCGCCGGGCTGAACGCGGTGGTGGTCCGGTCGGCGCCGGACAACACGGTCCTGGCGGGTATTCCGGCCAGAGGGGTTGAAAAAAAGTCGCCGCCGCCCCGGCCGGAGGACATTCCAGCGTCCGGTGACCCGGCCGTTGAGGAGCCTCCCCCGACTTTTCGCGCCGCGCTGGGGCTCATCCGGTCGGATATCGACCGAAGAGCGCGGATGGAAGGCAAAAAAGGCAATGCGTATTACTACCTGAAAGTGTTGCTCAACCCGCCGGCCATGGCGGTTGTCCTGTTCCGGCTGTCCCGCTGCTTTATCCGGAAAGGGTGGTATCTTCCGGCCAAGCTGCTGTATGTGGCCAACAATCTTTTTTTTACCGTGGAAATTCAACCGGGTGCTGTTATCGGCCCCGGCTTTGTCGTGGCCCATGCCAACAGCATCCTGATTCATGACAAGACGGTGATCGGCAAAAATTGTACCCTGACCCTTCATACTTCCATTACCATCGGGCCCAGGGAGGGCATGGATCCGGAAAACGACCGGGTCGTGATCGGCGATGAGGCGCTTATCGGCATGGGAACCCGTATCATCGGGAACATCCGGCTGGGCAATTCGGTGGTTGTGGGGGCCGGCGCGGTGGTAACAAAGTCCGCGCCCGACGGGGCCGTGCTGGTGGGTGTTCCGGCCGTGAACCAGAAGGCGTTTTCCGGAGAAAAGGGATAAGACCGCCCATGCCGCCTGATGTGTCAATCATTATCGTGAGTTTCAACACCGAAGCGCTGCTGGCCAGGGCCATTCAGAGCATCGTGGATCAAGTGAAGGGCGTGACGCATGAACTGATCGTGGTCGATAACGCCTCCCGGGACGGAAGCCCGGAGATGGTGCGTTCCCGCTTTCCGGAGGTCAGGCTTATTGAAAACCCCGTGAACGCCGGGTTTGGCGCTGCAAACAACCTGGGCGCCGCCGCCGCGACCGGCCGTTTT
>JBMORB010000505.1:0-4626 GCA_049320925.1 Thermodesulfobacteriota bacterium
AAACGCTCGCCGGAGAACTTCGTGGCGGAAATCAGCCTGCTTTATCACCGCTACGGTGTGCGGGAGTTCCACATCATCGACGATATTTTTAATATCGACCGGCCCCGCATGCACGACATTCTGCGGCGCATCATCGACGGCGGCATGAAGATCAAGATTGCCTTTCCCAACGGCCTGCGCGGGGACCTGCTGACGCACGAAGACATCGACCTGCTTGCGGCGGCCGGGGCCTACATGATCACCCTGGCCATTGAGACGGCGTCACCCCGCATGCAGAAGGTTATACGGAAAAACCTGGACATTCCGAAGGTGATGGACAACATCGCCTATGCCGCGGGCCGGGGCCTGATCGTCAAGGGGTACTTCATGATCGGTTTCCCCGGCGAAACCGTGGAGGAGATGAAACAGACCATCGACCTGGCCGTCCGATCAAGGCTGGACCTGGCCCACTTTTTCACGGTGATTCCCTTTGAGGGAACCGAACTGGCCCAAATGGCCCGGGACCTTTAC
Organism: Thermodesulfobacteriota bacterium; assembly: GCA_049320925.1. Taxonomy (GTDB): domain Bacteria; phylum Desulfobacterota; class Desulfobacteria; order Desulfobacterales; family Desulfosudaceae; genus Desulfosudis. Next base: position 511 of record JBMORB010000505.1, read on the forward strand.
CCCGGCGTTTCCCGGGAGATCGCCACCCACTACCTGCCGGCCCGGCCCTTTTACCAGGAGGCCACGGGGTACAACCTGAACCGGCTTCAGAAAATCGCTTATATCCGCTTTTACGCCTCTTTCCGGACGGTCCGGACCTTTTTCAAGATTCCCCGCAAGTTGCACCGGCTCTGGCGGTGGGCCGCCTTTGCCCTGGACGTGTTCCGCGCGTAGCCCGGACATTTCATGAAATTTTTCAACATGCGTCACGAGAACACGGAAAATGGAAACTCACCGCAAAGACGCAAAGGACGCAAAAAAAAACGGACACCGCGCCCCAAAACAAAGGCTTTCCTGCGAAACGAAACACAACCCTTTGCGCCTTTGCGGTGCAAAAAAATTTTCAGAAACAGGCCGGTCTGAGCGCTCTTGTTCCATGAATTGATGTGGCCGCGTTCATTGTGCCGGCTGGTGTTCGCGGTCCGGTTACGACCGCCGGTGCTTTCCGGTCAGAAGAAGGGTGATTTTTTTTAAAATCTCGGCAAGGGCCCGGTCGGTCTTGGACTCCTGAACGCCCCGGACCAGGTTCCGGACGGTGCGAAGGGCCCGGGAGGGGAAAAGCGCGAAAGAGACGGCGTAAAACTGCAGAAGGCCCAGCCACTTGAGCGCCAGCAGCCGCCGTCCGGAAAAGCCGGGGTTCCATGAAGTGACATGGGCCAGGGACGTGGCGCCGGCCATCTCGAAGCAGTAGCCGTCATCGACGCGCAGGGCGCCTTTTTCCCGCAACTGGCTGAAAACAGCGGTGCCGGGAAGGGGGACAAAGGAGGAGAGGGCGATCTCATCAACGCCCCCGGCCGCCAGCCGCCGGATCATCCTGTACGTCTGACGGATATCGGACAGGGTTTCACCCGGATATCCGATAATAAAAAGCACGCAGACACCCATTCCCGCCGAGAGCGCGGCAGCCACGGCGGCTTCGAACCGGGGAATGTCGATGGTTTTGTTCATGGATTTCAGTACCGCCGGGCTTCCGCTCTCAAGGGCGAACTGGATCCGGGTGAACCCCGATGCCATCAGGAGCCCGGCCGTTTCCGGGTCGATTGCCTCCGCGCGAACCCCGGCCGGCGCCTGCCACGTTACCTTCAGGTTTCTGCCGATGATCTCCCGGCAAAGGGCTTCCGTCCATGTCTTGTCGATAAAAGGACTGATATCGAAGAACTGGAATTCCCGGACGCCGAAGCGATTCGCATAGTGCGCCATTTCATCGACGATATCGCCGGGCTCGCGGGCTTCCCATCGGCGGCCCCACATGCCGGGGGCTGAACAGAAAGCGCACGCGAACGGGCATCCCCTGGAGCCGATCATGGGCATGACCGGCCCCGCGCTGGGGCCTTCATACACGCGGTAAGGGCGGGGTGAAACGGCGTCCCATGCCGGCCAGGGCAGGCGACTGATGGAGGTCACGCGGGGCCGCCGGCCGGTCCGGACCGGCCGGCCGGCGGCGTCCTGAAACACGATGCCCGGAATACCGGAAAAGGGCCTGCCGCTGGCCACGGCGTCGGCCACGGCCGCCGCGGTCTCTTCTCCTTCGCCCAGGACGACAAGGTCCAGCGGCGCTTCCGCCAGACAATGTTCTGGCAGAGCCGTGGCGTGTTCTCCGCCGATCATAAGGGGAACATGGGGAAAAGTCTTTCGAACAAGGGCGATAAGCCGCCGGACAAGGGGCCATGCGTGGGTGAAGGGACAGGAGAAGCCGATCAGGCGGACAGACGGGTCAATGGCGGCCGTGATGGCTTCAAGGGAGATGCCCTGCATCAGAAAACCCGGCGCTTCGGGAATGTTCACGACCCGGTCCATGCCGTCGCCGACGGCGTCGATAATCTGAACGGCATGTCCCTGCCGCCGCAGAAAAGAGGCAATGCAGGCCAGGCCGATGGGGGGATGGCTCAGGGTGGAGTAGTTGTACCGGGCCACCACGGCCGGCGGATTTATCAGTGTGATGATCAATGCTTTGGATTGCCGTGTCTTTGAGTTTGGAACGGCCGCTCAATTACGCGCCGGTGAAGCATATATTATCAGCCGGCGGTCGTCAATCACCTGCCGGGGCCGGTCTCGTCGTTATGGTTTCCAGAAGGTCTTTCGCGGTCTTCATGGACGGGTCAATCCGCAGGGCCCGCTCAAGGTGGCGGGCCGCCGCCGCAGGGTCCCCGGCATCATGAAAGGCCCGGCCGGCAAGGTAGTGCAGATCGGCGGATCCGGGCAGACGGCCTGCCAGGATCTCATAATGGGCCGCCGCCTCACCGGGATTCCCCATGGCCGTCAATATGTCAGCCAGTTTCAGCCGGGCCTTTGCCAGGTCCGGGGCCAGGTCCAGGGCCTGCCGCAGGTACCGGACGGCCTCGGCGTCTTTTCCCTGCGCCGACAGCACATCCGCCAGGTTGAACAGCACGGGAGTGGCGCCGGGCTCAATGTCCAGTGCCTGCCGGTAGCGGACTTCGGCCTCTTCCAGGCGGCCGGCCGCGGCCAGAGCCGTGGCCAGGTTGTTGAGCGCCTGAAAATATCGGGGAGCGATGGCCAGGGCCTGGCGGTACCGGTCAAACGCCTCCGCCAGGCGGCCCTGGGCCGCCAGAACAAGGCCCAGGCTGTTGAGGCTCTGAATATTGGAGGGGTCGGTCCGCAGGGCCTGTTCGAAGTGGGACCCGGCCTTTTCCAGGTTTCCGGCCTGCATGTAAACGGTGGCCAGGTTGTGGTGGGACTTGACGTGATCCGGCCGGATGGCCAGTGCCCGGCTGAAGTGGAACACGGCCTTTTCACGGTCCCCTTTTTCCGCAAAGGCCTGGCCCAGGTGGTTATGGGCCTCGTAATTGTTTTCCGTCACTGCCAGGGCATGCTCCAGCAGGGTAAAGGAATTTTTCCATACACCGACCTGCCGGGCGCTTAACACCATGAAAACAAAAAGCACCGTCGCGGCGGCAGCAGCGGAAACCACGGGGGCCGCTTTCCAGCGGCCCAGAAGGGACTCCCATCCCCATATAACGGCCGCTAGCAGGCCGATCATGGGCAGGTAGGTGTAGTGGTCGGCCATGGCCTGGGTGCCGATCTGGACGACGCCGCTCAACGGGACCATCATGCCGGCAAACCAGAGCCAGCCGACGATAAAAAACCGGTGAGTAACGGCGGTCCGCAGGGCCGCGGCCGTGATAGCCAGCAGCAGCAGAACGGCGCCGGCCACCTTCCAGGTGGAAAACACGGCCGGCAGGGGATAAAACACGGACAGGCCCGTCGGACAGAAGAACCGGGCCAGGTACTGGACATAGGCAAGGGGAATGTTTAGCAGGCGCTGGGTCAGCGGATGGTGGTGAACAAACGGGAGTTCGTGGGAGACCAGCACAACGGCCGACATGCCCAGGATGCCGAGGAAAAAAGGCATTTTTTCCCAGGCCAGCCAGCCGGCCGCTTTCCAGTTGAAAGCGGCCCGGCCCACTTCCGGTGACGGACTGGTCAAAAGCGGAAACCGTTCCAGGGGCCAGTAGTCGGTCAGCAGCAATACGCAAGGCAGGGTCACATACATGGGAACACTGGTGATGCTGATCATGAAGCAGACCAGTGCCAGGGTATAGGACCAGGTCGATTCCCGCCGGACATGGAGGGCATAAAGGAAGAGTGATGCCAGGGCCAAAAACGAGCAAAGCACCACCCGGATGCCCACCAGCCAGGCCACGGGTTCCACGTTCAGGGGGTGAAGCACGAACAGGGCCGCCACCAGTGCGCTTTTCCAGAAGGCCCCGGTCATCAGGCGCAGGGTGAAAAACAGGAGCAGGCCGTTGGCCACGTGGAGCAGCAGGCAACCCATGCGGTACATGCCGTAGTCGGTGCCGAACAGGACATGCTCGATGCCGATGAAAAGCTCGGTAAAGGGCATCCACACGCCGGTGGTCACCACGGTGGCGCCGTAGACAAGGGTCTCCAGGTTCAGGCCGAACTTCTCCTTGAAGGCGTTTTCGGTGATGTAGTAGTCGTCGCAGTTGGTGGTTTCATGGTGGCGGATCGGGTGGTAGATCCAGAGGGCCGGCAGTACCAGGAAAAGGCAGACCAGCGCCGTTAAGAGCCGCGTGCGTGTTTTGCTCTGTCGCATGA
>JBMORB010000506.1:0-4611 GCA_049320925.1 Thermodesulfobacteriota bacterium
AAATCAGCGCCGATGTGCCGGCCCGCTGGGACGACGTGATGTCGGTGGTGGCGATGTGCTCGCTCAGGTTCAGGGCCGTCGCCACGATACCGGCGTTCTGCCGGTCCCTGAAAGGAAGGCTGGTGGAGGCCAGGTATACGCCTTCCACCTGTTTTTTGTCGATCCCGGCCAGGCAGTGCCGGGCCGCGGCCACCGCCATGGTAATCGTGTCTTCATCCCAGTTGCACATGGAGCGTTCGCCCTGGGCGATCATCATGGTCGCCGGCGCGAACCAGCCCATGGTCTGAAAAATCGACGACCGGCTGAGCCTGTACCGCGGAATATATGCACCGTAAGATGTTATACCAATCATGTCTTTATCTCCCTGTATGTTGAATGGTTGGCTTATCGCTTAAAGACCTTTTCAATAAGCTGGGACTTCATCACATCCCCTTCAATGGCCAGCTTGCCCGAGGTATAGGCCTTCATGGGGGCCAGCGCGCCGCTCATCATGGCCAGAAAATCGGCGTCGGCCATCTTGATGGTGCAGGTGGCCTTGGCCGCCGCGCCCTGGGCCACCGCGCAGGTCTGGTTCTTGATCACGCAGTTCCACTCGCCGCCGCCGGCGCCGGAAATGATGAAATTGAACACCACGTCCACTCCGGCCGCCGCCTCCTTGACAAAATGATCCGTCATGGTCTTGAAGTACTCGGCCACTGAAGCGGGACCGGCCGCCGCCGGCGCCGCCGCGGCCGCCTTGGACGCCGGAGCCGCCGCCTTGGGCGGGGCGGTGAGAATGGTGAACAGGTCCCCCACCTGGTCGTTGAGCTGCCAGTATTCCTTTCCGCCCTTCAGCGAGGAAATGGCGGCAAAGTTGTCACGGATCGCCTCCACCGTGGGAAAGCCCTCCTTGGGCGCGATCACGGTGCCGGGGCCCGTGACCACGGCGGCCCGGTTGAAAAATCCCATGCCCGCGTTGTAGATGTTGCCGGACACCGGGCACCGCTCGGAGCACAGGTAAAGGGTCATGGCCGACACAAAGGCCGGGTCCATCTTCGCGAACACTTCGGGCGGCATGATATCCTCGGTGAGCCGGCTGGCCGCCAGGGGCGCGATGGTGTTGACCTTGACGTTGTACTTGGCGCCCTCGATTTTCAGGGCGTTCATAAAGCCCACCAGCGCCATCTTGGCCGACGAGTAGTTGGTCTGGCCGAAGTTGCCGTACAGACCGGCGGCGGATGTGGTCATGATGATGCGTCCGTATCCCTTGTCCTTCATCACCTGGAAGGCCGGCCGGGTGACGTTATAGGCGCCGTTGAGGTGAACGGCCATTACCGCGTCCCAGTTTTCCGGTTCCATTTTCAGAAAGCTCTTGTCCCGGAGAATGCCGGCGTTGTTGATCACGATGTCCACCGTGCCGAAGGCGTCCAGGGCGCTCTTGACAATATTTTCCCCGCCTTCGGGGGTGGCCACGTTGTCGTAGTTGGCAACGGCCTGGCCGCCGGCGGCCTTGATCTCTTCCACCACCTTGTCCGCGGCGGAAGCAGAGGCCTTGCCTGTGCCGTCCCGGGCGCCGCCCAGGTCGTTGACCACCACCTTGGCGCCCCGCCTGGCCAGTTCCAGGGCATAGGCCCGGCCCAGGCCGCCGCCGGCGCCGGTAATGATGGCCACGCGGTCGTCAAACCGGATCTCGTCCTTTGGAATATCGCCGTATTCAAAAACACCCAGGTCGATGACGGTGTCGCCGGTCTTGGGATTGACCACGCGCCAGAACGCCTTGCCGTCGCCTTCCTTCCATATCTGGAGTTTGATCGGATCGCCGGGCATCAGGGGCCGGGTGAACCGGCACGCCATGCGCCGCGCCTTTTCCGGGTGGCCCGGGATCAGGCTGCCGATGAGCATGCGGCAGGCGTAGCCGTGGGTGCACAGGCCGTGCATGATGGGCTGCTTGAACCCGGCCATCTTGGCGAAATCGGTGTCCACGTGCAGCGGGTTCACGTCGCCGGAAAGCCGGTACAGCAGGGGCTGGTTGGGGGACGGCTGGTCTTCCACCTCAAGGTCGGGCTTGCGGTCCGGCATGGTCACCGGGTTCTTGGGCGCGTCCGGTCCGCCGAACCCGCCGTCAAACCGTGCGAACAGGGTGATGATGGCGGTAAAAAGCCTGGTCCCGTCAGCGGCAAAGGTGTCGCTCTCCCCCACGATGATGGCGCCCTTGGGGCCCTTGTCGTACATGTGGGTGATGGTTCCTTTGGTGCTCAGCTTCCCGCTCGGGGGAATGGGGTTGTGAAAAATCAGCTCCTGCTCGGCATGCAGCAGACCGGCCAGGTTCAGTTCGGTCTTTATGCCGAGCTGAATGAGAAAATCGAAAATCGCGGCAATGGAGAAACTGGGGATGACCTTCAGACTCTTTTCGTAACAGTAGTCCAGATCCGAGAATCCGGCCCCCACGCCCAGGGCGTACAGCACCACGTCCTTCCATGTGTACTCCCGGACCACGGGGTCCAGCGCCATCCCGACGGCCTTTGGGTTTAACGCCATGATCGACCTCCTTTAATGTTTTGAGTGAACATCATTTGGTTCCTTCTTATTTCAAGTCAGGTCGCGCGTGTTCGCGCGGCCTGATCCATGCAGCCTGTAATCCGATTACCGCGTAAACGCGGGGATCAGGGTAAATTTCAGTGTTTCCTTGACGGTGCTGATATATGCCGGCGCGTCTATGTTCAGAATGGGACGCAGGAATGTTTCACCGGAAATAAAGCTGAACAGCGACAGCACCATGGCCATGACCCGGGCCTTGGCCTCGGGGGTTATGCTGCGCTTGTCCATGGCCAGCCCCATGGCAACGGCGATGTTGGAAAGGTGCTCGGAAATGGCCACGCCCAGATCGTCGGTGTCTTTTGACTTGATAAAGGAGCTGAACAGGATCAGCCGGGTCACTTCGATGCGGTCGAACAGGTAGTCGCACATCTCGTCGATGGCCACGTCCAGCCGGGTCTCCAGGGATTTGCCATGCACCATGGATTCGATCTGCCGGAGCTTGGCGTCAATCTCTTTTTTAAAATGTTCCAGCACCGCCATGTAGAGTTCTTTTTTCTCTCCCCAGTGGTAGTAGAGGGTGGAAATGTCGATACCCACGTCTTTTGCGATCATGCGGGTGGTGGTGCCGTCGTATCCGTATTCGGCAAACAGCTTCTGGGCCGAGGCAAAAATTTTCGCCTTCATGGAGTCGGGGTTGGACTGGGCTTTTTCAAGAGGAGTGGGCATGATGTTTTTCCTTGGTCGGCGGTATCCGTTTCAGAAGGATTGCCGCAATCCTGAAAGCGTAAAAAATCGCCAGCAACATGTTCAAGCTATCGCTTCCATCATTTGATGGAGAAACGATAAACCCGGCGGCCGTCCCATGTCAAGAAATTTTCCGCCTGATTTTTTAAAAATTTTTGACACTTCGCCAATATTCTGTTATCACACTAAAAAAATAGAGCGTCAGCAAACAAACGGGAGTACCGATGACAATCACATGGGATCACCTGGAGACGAATGCCGACGAACACGGCTTTGTTCCGGAAGCGCTTTACGAGGAAAACGCCCAGCGGTTCCCCACCTGCCCGCCCCAGGATCCGGTGGCCGCGGAAATTGAAACCGCCTTCTGGCAGGCTTACCTGTCACGAACCCGCCGCTTCAATTTAAGAAAAACCCCCATGTACATGGACCTGTTTCGTTACGAGTGGTACGAAGGCCGGAAACGCGGGGGGTTCTGGGGTTATATCGAGAAAACAGTCCGGGACATGGCCCCTGGCCCGGCTCCGAAGATCACCATCCTTTCCGCCGGATGCGGCCGGGACCTGCTCAAAACCGGTCTTGCGTCAGGCATCTGGGAGTCCACGGCCCCCCCGAAGATCCGGGGGACCTACCGGGAAGTGGACATGAGGTATTTCCGTCTGAAAAAGCCCGACGCCCGCATCATGGTCACCGAGTTCGCCGACCATAACATGGCCCTGCTGCGCGATACCGTGGAGCAGCTGATCTCCCGGAGACTGGCGACCCGGGAGATGGTGACCGTTCGCCGGTGGGACTTCCGCAAGCGGACCCCGCTGGCCACGGCCAGCCAGGAGATGGTGATCTTTGCCCTGACCGGCAACTACTGCGCCCGCTCCGAGCAGCCTTTCATCCTTCAGGAAATCGCGCGGACTATTAAGCCCGGAGGCCATTTCATCGCCTCCACCATCAGCGACAAGCTTGATTTTCACCGGGCGCGGACCCTGCCGGGGAAAATCCGTATCCTGTTTTCCACCCCCCTGGTGCTTCCCGTGCTGCCGGACTTCTGGCCCTGGCAGGCCCGCTTCGCCAAGATCGCCGGCAAAATGAACAACCTGGGCTTCTGGGCGAACGTCTCAGCCGAGGAATGGATGGAATATTTAAAGCCCGCGGACATGGAACAGGTCCGCATCTATCCCGGCACCTCCCCGTTTTTACCGGTGGAAGTACTGGTGGCCCGGAAAAAAGGCGGCCAGCCATGACACATAAAGCTCCTCCGTCCGGCAACGCGGTTCAGCGAACGGACACACCACAGCCGACAGACAAAAAGAGCAACCCGGATCCGTCCGCAACCCCTGAAGCGGTTTTCATGGCCGA
>JBMORB010000507.1:0-4608 GCA_049320925.1 Thermodesulfobacteriota bacterium
GTCGCCGTATTCGAACACCGTCATGTTCAGGCCGATTTCCCGGGTTCCGCCCAGGGGTACGATTTTCAGCATCCGGACAGCTCCTTTGCGGCGGTTTGCGTCAGGTGATGATGCCCAGCCGTTCAAAAACGGAATCGATATGGGTCATCAGCCATTCCCGCTGGCCGGCCGTGGCGTATGCCATGCAGTCGCAGCGTACCGTGTTGGGTGTGCGCACCAGCAGTTCGCAGGAAAGACGGTTTTCCTCCAGCTCCACCACAAAGCAGTGGGGCCGGCAATCGGCGTGACGCCGCTGTTTTTCGGAAAGTAACTCCAGGGGAACCGGTATCCAGTAAATGTCCTCCATGGCGGAGGGGCCGACGGTTTCGTCCAGGAAAGATCGGATTTTTTCGTATTCTCCGGGCCTTAACTCGTCGATCACATATTGTTTCATGGGTTTTGTAGTAGCACAGATTGTGATATAGTGCAATCATTTAGGGTGGCTATTTCATGAAATATGCGGGGTCATTGTTGCCCGAAACCAAATTTTTAAAAGGGATATTGAGTCTGTTATCATCTGAATTTATGAATTTCGGAAATAAAACTCACAACAAGGTCCCTGCGGGGCGCGCTTCTTCTAGTACTTTTCTTGGCGACAAGAAAAGCACACGGAAAAAGGAAAGAGAGAGAAAAATTTTTTTAAAATCCATCGTGCATTAAATGCGATTTCGATACCGATCCCGATAGCGATTTCGATCTGGATAAACAAACAAAAGATGTGCCGCCATGATTAAAACCGTTTTTTAATCATAATAAGGTTAATTCCCCGCTGCTTGCGGCGGGGTCATTCATTAACATTAATGCGGGTTAGAAAATCAGCGCAAAAGGTGAAACCATCCATGAACCGCTCCACACCCACGGATGTTGCATCCATGCCGACGGGGCTTGACGACCTGCGCCGGGAGATCACCCTCACCGACAGGGAAATCCTGGCCCTGCTCAACCGGCGGGCCCGGCTTTGCCGGGAAGTGGGCCGGGTCAAGTCGGCCTCGGACCAGGCGGTGTTCAAGCCCTTCCGGGAGAAAGAGGTGCTTGAAGGGCTGGTGGCGGAAAACCCGGGAGACCTGCCCGACGACCACCTGCGCACCATCTACCGGGAGATTCTTTCCTCCTCCCGGCGGCTCCAGCAGCCCCAGAAGGCGGTTTACCTGGGCCCGGAAGGCACTTTTTCCTATTTTGCCGGGCTTGAACTGCTGGGCAGCAGCACCGACTTTGAGCCCTGCGCCAATCTGGAGGCCGTGTTCGCCGCGGTTTCCGGCAAAAAAGCAGACCTGGGCATCGTGCCCCTGGAAAACTCCCTTTCCGGCAGCGCCGGCCAGAATTTAGACCTTTTTCTGCGCTACGAGGCGCATATTCAGGCTGAAATCTACCTGCGCATCAGCCATCATCTGGTGGGCGCCGGCAACACCCTGGCCGGGATTCACACCGTCTATTCCCATCCCCGGGCCATCGACCAGTGCGCGGCCTGGTTGAACAGCCACCTGCCCGGGGCCCACGTGGTGTTTGTGCAAAGCACGGCGGCCGCGGCCCGTGAAGCGGCGGGCCGGCCCGACTGCGCGGCCGTGGGGCACAAAAAGCTGGCCGCCATGTTTTCGCTCAACCTGCTGGCCGGGCCCATCGAGGACGCGCCTGACAACTGGACCCGGTTTATCGTCATCGGCCATCAGGTGCCCGCCGGGGGCAGCCGGGACAAGACCTCGATTCTGTTCACCCTGCCCGACAAGTCCGGCGCCCTGGTCAACGTGCTTTCCGTTCTGGCCAGAGGAGGCATCAATTTAAAGAAACTTGAGTCCCGGCCCATGCGGTCCGAAAAATGGCAGTACCTGTTTTTCGCGGACCTGGAGTGCGACCTCTCCGACAAAGAGTACGCCGACCTTCAGGCGGAGCTGGCCGAAAATTGCCACACCCTGCGGGTGCTGGGGAGCTATCCGGCGGGGCTGCATCTGAACGATTGTTGACGGCTTTATGATGGCTTCGTAAAAAGCCCAATATCTGCGTTGCGCCGATCTAGACCCCACCGAAATCGCTATCGGGATCGGGATCGGGATCGGTATCGGTATTGAAATCGACGTGGCTGACGGATCAAGAGCAAGAATAAGATCAAGATCAAGAGTAAGAGTAAGATAACAAAGAATAGCGATCATACTGTTTCAGGAATAAAAAAATGAAAACCATAGGACTGGTGGTAAAGACCGACCCCGAGGCCGCGCGCAACGCCGACGCCCTGGAACAGTGGCTGGCCGGTCGGGGCGTGAGCGTGGTTCGCAAGAGTCGCACGGATGACGACAAAAAAGCTCCGGCCGATTTGGGATGCGTGTTTGTGCTGGGCGGCGACGGGACTTTTCTAAGCGCGGCCCGGTGGATCGGAGACGCCGACATTCCGGTGGTGGGCATCAAGTTTGGCGGCGTGGGCTTTCTTTCCGAGACGGTGGAAGACGACCTGTTTTCCGCGGCGGAAAAGATTTTAAACGGCGAGTTTTCCATTGCAAAGCGCATGCGCCTGCTGGTGACCATTTACGCGCACGGCAAAGAGCGGGCCCGGCGCACGGTGTTAAACGACGTGGTGATCAACAAGGGGGCGCTGGCAAGACTTGCCCATATTCACACCTTTGTGGACGGCTACGATCTGACCACCTACCACGGCGACGGCCTGATCGTGGCCACGCCCACCGGTTCCACCGCCTACTCCCTGGCGGCCGGCGGACCGGTGATTCATCCGGCCGTACCCGGCATTATCCTGACGCCCATCTGTCCCTTTACCCTGACCAACCGGCCCCTGGTGGTGCCGGACACGGCCCGCATCGAGCTGCGGCTGGCCCAGCCGCCTTCATCCGACATCATGGTGACCCTGGACGGCCAGGAGGGGTTTGAAATGACCGAGGACCACGCCCTGGTCATTGAAAAGGCGGCCTGCCCGGTACACATGATCATTCTGCCGGGTCAGCGTTATTTTGACGTGCTCAAGGCCAAGCTCAAGTGGGGCGGGGGGCCGGCGGGGTATTGAGGCGTTTCCATCCATAAATGGCCTTTTTCCGCAATCTCTGCGTCAAACCGCGGGCTTCCTTGTGCGGCGTACAACAGTACGCCTCCGCGTCAGCCCTTGTTTTCTTTGACCTTGCGAAAAAATTCTCATTTCTGGATTGGAAACCTTTTTCGTGTCTTCACAACAGATGGATGGACACGAAGGAGTTCCCTTTCTTCGTGCACTTCGTTCCTTCACGTCTTTTGTGTTGAAGCTCCTGGTGGCCACGGCCCGGCCCACTGCCAAGCCACCGGCCTTTGGTGGGTGCCACGCGGGGATCGCCACCGCATCCATCATTGCCCAACTTGATTGGGCAATCCAGAATAAGACCGAGCTTTTGCGACGACCTTTTTACTCGGCCGCCTCGGGCGAAAAGACCTTTCCGTGCCGGGCGCTGGCCTTTTCCCAGTAAACCGGGTTTTTTACCTGCTTTTTCAGGTTTTCCAGGGTGGCTCTGGGCTGGGCGGTGGAAAAGGCGTTGAGCAGCCAGCCCGGCAGGGCGATGCCGGGATCGGCAATGGCGATATAGGTGAAGGCTGATTTGTTCGGGCCGATGGTGGTGTAGGAAAAAACCCCGTCCATGACCGGCATTCGCAGCCGGTTGTTTTCCTTTGACACCGGATCCATGCCCCAGGCGGCGTCCGCCGGCGGCCGGATGGAATCCACGCGGGTTTCCACTTTTCCCTCCTCCCAGTCCGCCTTTGTGACGACACGGGACACGGCATCCCGGTCATTCAGGGGCCAGGGCAGGTCCACCACGTGGTAGCTGATCTTGTCATAATCATTGAACCGGTGGATGGTCTGCTGCAGCAGGCAGTCGCCGAACCAGTTCTTGTAGTTGTCGGCGTCGTCCATCACTTCGTAGATGACTTCCACGGGCGCGTCGATTTCGCACCGGGCCCGCAACTGTCTCATCTTGAATTCGTCCAGGGCACGGTTTTCGATCACGATCCCGTTTTCGTTTGAAACCACCCGCCACGGGTCTTTCGCCGTGTCATCGGCGATCGCGGAAACGGTAATGGTTGCGAGAAACAGCAGGAAAAGCCAGACAGGCGTGAGCTTCATAAGACCGCGCTCCTTTTTCAGGTGAATGTTTATTGCCAGTACGGTGTTGTGTTTCATACTTCGACTGTTGTTTTTTTTCAACCATCATTTTTGAAGGGACCGGTCCCCCATTTTTCTCCGGATATTCGTTTCCTCCCATGACCGGGTGACCAGCAGCAGTTCCGAGGCGGCTTTATGGGGCGGAGCACATAAAGGGGCCATGACGTCCAAAAAGGCCAGCGGGTCGATAATCCCCTCCGGCGCAAAGACGCCGGGTGGGGTGGGCTTGTGGAAGATCGAAAGGCCCGCGGCCAGGGGCACGCCCGTGGCTCCGCCCATGCCGCCGGCCGGAGCGCCCAGGATGGTGACGGCCGCTGACGCCGGCTTGCCGGCCTTTTCCCCGTCGGCCAGGGCGAAAAGGGGCGGCAGCCGCAACGGACCGGGCAATGAAGCTTCCCGGACAAAATCTTCCGGCGTGCGGCCCACGCCGGTGCCCTCGATTT
>JBMORB010000508.1:0-4589 GCA_049320925.1 Thermodesulfobacteriota bacterium
CTGAAATCCCCCAGCGGGGGGGAAAACCGGTCCCCGCCGGGGAAGGGGTCATCGGCGTGGTGCTGGCCTGCAAAGACAAAAGCCTTTCCCTGCCCCTGCTGTCCGTGATCGAGATTCCCATCTTCGGCACCCGTTATACCATGCCCGACGCCGGGGAGATTGAAAGCCTGCTGGAACAGTCCGTGGAGAACCTGGCGGGCGTCAACGACGACATTGGTTTTCTGGCCGGCCACGGCACCGTTGAGGGGATGTCCCCGGACATGGCCAATCCGTTCCAGCAGAACGGTGAGGCCTCGGCAGCCAACTTCCGCATGCTGGTTTCCGAAAATTACAGCATTCGCAACGTGGACCTTGAAAAAGAAGACCTGGGCGACGCCTTCGGCTGCCTGGTGATCGCCGGCCCCACCCGGCCGTTTTCCGACTATGAACTGTTCCAGATTGACCAGTATCTGATGCGGGGCCACAGCCTGGCGATTTTTCTGGATCCATTCACCGAAGTCTATCCCGGGGGAAGTCCCTCGCCCTACGCTCAGCCGGCCAGCGTGCCGGTGGAAACCGGCCTTGAAAAGCTGCTGGCGCATTACGGCGTGGAACTGGGACAATCGGTGGTGATGGACGAGGCCTGTTTCAAACAGCCCATTGATCCCCGCATGGGCGGCGGCGAGCAGCCCGTTTACTTCGCGCCCCTGATTCAGAACGAGCGCATCAACAACCGGCCCGGCTTCATGAAAAACATTCGGGGACTGGTGGCCATGCAGAACGCGCCGGTGACGCTGCTTGAGGACAGGCTCAAGGCCGGCGGCATTACCGCCGTCCCCCTGTTTTCCTCCAGCGATCAGTCCTGGGAACAGAAAGGCCGGGTCAACTTAAACCCCATGTTCCTGCAGCCGCCGGACCCGGACACCGAACGAAAATCCTTTCTTCTGGCCTGCCTGCTGGAAGGCGAATTCCCCAGCTATTTCGCCGGCAAACCGGTCCCCGTAAAACAGCCTGCCGGCGAGGCGGCGGCAGGCGCCGCCTCGACATTGCCGCCCGCGGCCCCGGCCATCCAGGCCGCCGGAACGGTGATTGAAAAGGGCCGGCCCGGCAAAATTTTTGTCATGGGGTCTTCCCACCTGCTGCGGGACTACATGATGGACCGGGAGGGCCGCCTTCCCAACGCGGTGTTTCTCACCAACCTGATCGACGTTTTGAACAACCGGGAGGCAGTGGCCCTGCTGCGGGGCAAACAGCAGTCCTATAACCCCCTGGACGAGGTTTCCGCGGCCGGCCGCGCGGCCGTCAAGGGGATCAACATTATCGGCCTTCCCGTGCTGGTGGTGGCCGCCGGCCTGATAATGCTGGCGGTCCGCTCCATCCTCAAAAAACGGATCGCCAGGCGATTTTCGCCGCAGCCGGATGGCCGGGCGTGATGCATACGGCCGAGGCCCGGCGAAAACAATCTTCCCTGTTCTTCCTCATGGGGAGGACCGGGTGAGGGCGCAGGCCGGGTGGTATGCTCAGGGAAAAGATGAGACGCAATGAAAATTAAAACAGAATATCTCGTGCTGGCCCTGGTGATCGCGGGCCTGTCCCTGTTTCTCTATTTTCGGAACGCCGACCGGGTCCTCTATGACCTGCCCGACACCGGCTCCCTGAAAAAAGAGCAGGTCGCCCGCGTTGAAATTCAGGTTCCGCAAAAGGCCCTGGTGGTCCTGGAGAAGAAAGATGACGCGTGGCGGCTGGCTTCGGGCGCGCCGGCAAAGCCGGTGGACGCTGGGGAAATCGTGGAGACCGTGACAGGCCTGACCCTCACCGCCCTGGTGTCGGAACGCGAAGACCTTGCCCGTTACGACCTCTCACCGGACAAGGCCATGACGGTTACCGCCTTTGCGCCTGACGGCAAAGTGCTTCGCGCCCTTGCCGTGGGCAAGACCGCGCCCACCGCCAGCCAGACGTTTGTAAGGATCGATGGCGACCCCCGTGTCTATCATGCCAGAGGAAGGCTTTCCCATATTTTCGACAAGACATCGGAAGAACTGACCGATCGCCGGGTGATGGTCTTTGACAGGGGAAATGTCACCCGGCTTGCCATCGAGCAGGCCACCGCCCGCCTGGCGCTGGAAAAGAGCGAGGCGGCGCAGGACAATGCGGCCCCCGGCGCCGCTGCGCCGGCCCAATGGACCATGCCCGACGGGAAAGTGGCGGACGCCGATGCCGTGGACCGCCTTCTGGACGCGCTGTTACGCCTGGAATGCGCGGCATACCGGGACCCGGCCGGATCAAATGACCCGGGCGAGCCCCTCTGCATCATCACGGTGACCGACACAAAAGACCATGCCCTTTCGATTTTTTCGCCGGAAGGGGAGGAGACTCCAGATTATCCGGGCCGTTCCTCCAGAAGTGATCTGGCGTTCCGGCTCGCCACGGACAGG
Organism: Thermodesulfobacteriota bacterium; assembly: GCA_049320925.1. Taxonomy (GTDB): domain Bacteria; phylum Desulfobacterota; class Desulfobacteria; order Desulfobacterales; family Desulfosudaceae; genus Desulfosudis. Next base: position 2,415 of record JBMORB010000508.1, read on the forward strand.
ACCGCCGAGCTTTTAAAAAGCGCATCGGACCTGATTTCCGGCGTGAACACTTCGGACCCGGAGGAATAGCATTCCATGACCGACCTGACCCTGCTGGTCAAAGTCGTCGCGGTGGTGGCCGCGGCCATCTACCTGGGCAACTGGTTTCTGGCCGAGGCCAAGCGGATTCAGGCCTCGGGCCGGCCCGCCTACCATGCCTATCTTTCCGTGCCGGGCATCATCATTCTGCTGGTGATTCTGCTGCCCATCATCCTGCGGCTGACCGGCTATCTTTAGGCCTTGGGCCTGCTTATCTTCGATTCCCCTGGAGCAAAGCGTATTGACATCATTACGCCATTTATGATAAACAAAAATTAATTGTATATCCAAAAGGGGGTCCGTCATGCAGGTCTCAAAATGGGGTAACAGTCTGGCCGTTCGTTTGCCCGCCTCGGTGGTGAAGGTATTGAAACTGAGGGAAGGAGACGAGATTGAAGTTGAAATCGCGGATGAGCGTCTTTTCCGGGTAAGCAAAAAACCCGACAAACAGGCCCTTCTGGAGCGGCTGAGAAAGTTCAGGGGAAAGCTGCCCGCCGATTTCAAATTCGACCGGGACGATGTCAATGCCCGCTTCTAAGATTTTCATCGACACCAATGTGGTACTTTATCTGTTGTCGGCGGATACCCGCAAGGCCGATCGGGCCGAGGCAATCATGGCCGCGGGCGGATGTGTCAGCGTTCAGGTGTTAAATGAAGTGGCCAGTGTGGCCCGGCGAAAGCTTGCCATGCCATGGCCGGAAGTCGTCGAACTGCTGTCGCTGATCCGGTCGATGTGCAATGTCCTGCCGCTGACCCTGGAGACCCATGAAACGGGACTGCGGGTGGCCCGGCAATACAACCTGAATATCTACGACGCCACGATCGTGGCCGCCGCTCTTATTGAAGCATGCGGCACCCTTTACTCCGAGGATATGCAAAACGGCCTGGTGATCGACAACCGGTTGAGCATCCGCAATCCATTTGCCCCCGGAAAAAGTTAGATACCGTAATTCTGGCCATTGTTGTCTGAAAACGGTTTAAATCATGGCGGCACATCTTTTGATTTGTTTATCCAAATCGAAATCGGTATCGGTATCGAATTTAATGCACGATGGATTTTAAAAAATTATTTTCTCGTGTTCCTTTTACTGGCCCCCGACGCGGGGCCGGGGTGACGGAATAAGGTGGTTTCAACTTTTTACGGGAACATCATATTTTGACAGCACCCGATGCCGTTGAAACCCCGGCCCCTTCGAATGAGGCCATCCGGGTCATGATCTTGCAGGCCGCCTCCACGATATTGATGGCAAGAGCCGCGCCCGTGCCTTCGCCCAGCCGCATGCCAAAATCCATGAGAGGCTCAAGTCCCATGGCGGCCAGTGCCGCTTTCTGGGCCGGTTCCACGGACCGGTGGCCCGCGATCAGGAAGCCTTTGATGGCCGGGCAGATGGTGGCGGCGGCCAGGCCGGCGGCGGTTGAAATCACGCCGTCGAGCACCACTGCGGTTTTTTGCGAGGCTGCGGCCAGTATGGCGCCGGTCATGCCCGCGATTTCAAACCCGCCCAGGGTTTGCAGCGCCTCAAACCCGTTTTCCGGGTCGGGGGCGTGAAGTTTTAACGCCTGTTCAATCACGGCCACTTTTCGTTTCAGGCCGGCATCGTCCACGCCGGTGCCCCGGCCGGTGGCCTCTGCCGGTGAAAGCCCGGTGATGGCGCAGATGATGGCGGCCGCGGATGTGGTGTTGCCGATGCCCATTTCACCCATGCCCACGATGTCGATGGGTGCCCGTTTGTGGGCCCCCAGAAAAACGGCCATGCCGTTTTCCAGGGCGGTTTTCAGCTCAACAGCGCTCATGGCGGCCCCTCGGGCCAGATTCCGGGTGCCCGGCGCCACCTTCTTTTTGATCAGGTCCGGGTGGTCTTCAAAGTCTGCCGCCACGCCCATGTCCACCACCTTCATGGCAATGCCGTAATGGCGGCACAGCACATTGATGGCGGCCCCGCCGGCCAGAAAGTTTTTCACCATCTGGCCCGTGACCTCGGACGGAAAGGCGGAAACCCCTTCCGCCGTGACCCCGTGGTCCCCGGCAAACACAAAAAGGTTTTTGTTTCTCACGGCCGGGTCCAGGGTGTTCTGAACCAGGCACATTCGGACGGC